>DUAG01000046.1 GCA_012960925.1 Candidatus Manganitrophaceae bacterium | reverse complement strand
TCGTAGATTCTCCTCCTAAATTACTATATTGGAAAATTCTACTTCTGAGCACCTTTATATTTAGGGAGGATTACCCTCGGGATAGATCCCGCAAAACCAATGCCGCTCAATAGTTAACAGAAGGAGTCGCGCTTTGGCCGAACTAAAAGAAATCAGTGTTCCCGATATTGGCGATTTTCAGGGTGTGGATGTTATCGAGGTGCTGGTTCGAGAGGGTGACCAGGTTGCCGCGGAATCCCCTTTGCTGACCCTGGAGACAGACAAGGCCGCAATGGAGATCCCAGCACCCGAGGCAGGCATAATCCGCAAAGTAAAAGTAGCTGTCGGCGACAAAATATCACAAGGGGATGTCATCTTCCTCCTGAAGCCGACAAGGCGGAAAATACCCTGAAAAAGTCTCCAAGACCTGAAACTGAAGAGAAACAGGCCCCGTCTGAGACAGGACCTGTCGTTCCAAAAATGGGGACAGAAATTTTTTCTGTCCCCATTGATACGACACAACACAATGTATCCTATCTTCCATTGGCATCCCCGGTGATACGACGCTTTGCCCGTGAACTGGGCTTTGACCTAGGCCAAGTCAAAGGAAGCGGCCCATCAGGCCGTATCCTGAAAGAGGATGTTCAAAGACATGTCAAGACCACATTGAAGGAACGATCCGGAGAAGGTCCGGGGCAGCCGCCGCTTCAAATCCCGGAGATTGATTTTTCCAGATTCGGAGAAATCAGCACAGAGTCGTTGAGCCGTATCCAGAAGCTCTCCAGTATCCACCTCCATCGCAGTTGGTCTCTGACTCCACATGTCACCTAGCATGACGAAGCCGATATTACAAAGATGGAGGCCTTTCGCAAGGAGAGTCAGGGTGAGGCGGAAAAGCGGGGCGCTAAAATGACTCCCGTTGTTTTTCTCATCAAGGACTGTGTCGCAGCACTCAAAAAATACCCCCAATTCAATGCCTCGTTGTCGACAGATGGTGAGACAATAATCCTCAAACACTATTATCACATCGGCATCGCGGTCGATACCCCCGACGGACTCCTGGTCCCCGTCCTCCGTAATTGCGATCAGAAAAGCCTGCTTGAGCTGGCCGTGGAGTTAGGAGAACTCAGTCAGCGCGCACGGATTAAAAAACTGAGTCTTGATGAGATCCAAGGGGGCTGTTTCACGATTTCCAGCCTGGGTGGGATTGGGGGTACTGCCTTTACTCCATCATCAACGCACCTGAAGTCGCCATCCTCGGTGTCTCCAGGGCCAGTCAAAAACCCGTCTATCAATCGGGAAAATTTGTCCCACGGCTTATTCTCCCTTTCTCCTTGTCTTATGATCACCGGGTCATTGACGGGGCTGCTGCGGTACGCTTTACGCAATATCTAAGTCATCTCTTGTCTGACATTCGAGGATTACTCCTTTGAACCCGAATCATCCTCAATAAGAAAATGTTCTCGCTCAATCACCCCACAACAATGTTTGGCTGGATAATCGCCTCGGTTGTGATCGAATTGGCAATGAAGCATTGCGTGTGGGCCTTTTGAACGAGGGCCAGGGCCTTTTCCTTGTCTGTCCCCTCTACAACAACAATCCTGGGGCGGAGGAGGACGCGCACCATCTGCATCTTTCTCTCCTTCTTTGCCAGGACACCTTCTGCCTCATCAGTGTAAGAGAGGACGCGGATACCGGCAAAGGATGCCAGGGCGAGGTAGGTCAGCATTTGGCAGGAGGCAATTGACGCGGTGAAGAGTTCTTCAGGATTGAGTCGATTCGGATCCCCTTGATACTGTGGGGCCGCCGACATTTCAATCAGCGGTTTCTCCGGGCAAAGCACCCGGTGTGATCTTGGGTAACTCTCATAATCGAGCGTGGTTCTCCCTTCCCCTTCTGCCCATTCCAGCCGGGTATGAAAAAAAATTTCAAGTTCATGCATTAGGGGTAGCTCTCCTCTTGGGTGGGAAATTTTCCCGACTCCACATCGGATTTAAAATGACGGAAGGCCTCGGATGCAATCGTGGAAAGATCTGCGTAGCGGCGGACAAATTTTGGCTGGAAGCGGGTGGAAAGGCCCAAGAGATCGTGGAGGACGAGGACCTGTCCGTCACAATATGGTCCCGCGCCGATGCCAATGGTTGGAATCCTGACCGCCGCCGTGATCTCTTGCGCAACCTGGGTTGGTATCCCCTCCAGTACCACTGAAAAGGCTCCAGCCGATTCTACCTCTTTGGCGTCCGCCACAAGCTGTTTTGCCTGTGAAGGGGTCCGACCCTGCACCCTGTAGCCTCCCATCCGGTGAATTGATTGAGGGGTCAAACCGATATGCGCCATCACCTGAATATCGTATCGGGTCAATGCCGCAATACGGTCTGCGACCGCCGCCCCACCCTCTAGTTTGACTGCGGCGGCCCCACCCTCTTTTAAAAATCTCCCCGCATTTTCTATCGTCGCGTCTATGCCCCCCTGATAAGACATGAAAGGCATATCCCCCACCACGAGGGCCTGTTTGACCGCACGTGCAACTATTCGGGTATGATATATCATCTGGTCCATCGTCACCGGCAACGTACTCTCTTCTCCTTGAACAACCGTTCCGACACTATCCCCGACAAGAATAATTTTAATCCCGGCCTCATCTACCAGCTTGGCAAAGGGGAAATCATAGGCCGTCAGGACGGAGATTTTTTCTCCCTTCTCCTTTTGCTGCTGTATCATGGGAACCGTCATTCGATCCATTTTAACCCTCTCCCATACGATTTGAAACCGGCAGCAGACCCGCACGTTCAAGGATCACCGGGATCTGGTCTTCCGCATTGATGGCCATAATGTGAACCCCGTCACACATCTTTCGGATGGCTTCAATCGTCTTGACCGCGATCTCCAGGCCCACCTCCAACGCAGCTTCCTGTCCCGCGCGTTCCAACTTGTGAATATGTGAATCTGGAACTCGGATGCCTGGAATATTTTTCGTCACAAATTTTGCCATTTTCGCGGAGCGCAGGAGGAGAATCCCGGCGAGTATTTTTATATCAAATTTCTGGCCTGCACCATAAACTGCTCAAACAGATCTGGGTTGAACACCGCCTGCGTCTGAAAAAACCGCGCACCCGCCATGACCTTTTTTTGGAATTTCATCAATAAAGGTTCGAAGGGATCGGTCTCGGGTGTCACCGTCCCTCCGGGAAACAGGGAGGTCGACCCATTGACTACCTTTCCGACCATGTCGATTCCCTGATTCAAACCGGAAACAACCTTCAGTATTTGAACGGACTCCAGATCAAAGACCGGCTTGGCCTCCTTTTGGTCGCCCACCGTCACATAGTCCCCGGTGAGGCAGAGAACATTCCTGACCCCCAGGATCTGTGCGCCTAGCAGGTCGGACTGGACCGCAAGACGATTTCGATCCCGCCCGGTGATCTGATAGACCGGGTCATGCCCCATGTCGAGGAGAATTTTGCTGACGGCCAGGGAACTGGCCCGCATCACGGCGGCCTGATTGTCTGTCACATTGACCGCGTGGACCACTCCCACCAATCTCTCGGCGCGCGCAATGAATCGACCCATATCGGGCCCCTTCGGAGGAGGAGACTCAGAGGCAATCAAGAATTCCCCCGATTCACAGGCCTCCCGAAGAGTCTTCATGAGGATTCTTCCTTGCTTTCGACGAGCCTTGCATAATAATTCGTGTTTCTGGCCTCTTGTATTTTCAGGAACTTGTCCAGGGTATTGTCTTTTTTCATCTGGTTATAGATATTAACCCAGACACAATCCAGGTCTTCAATCACCTCACATTTTCCGCCGTCCCGAACCCCGCCGCAGGGGCCATTGACCAGTTCCTTCGGGCAACCGACAATAGGACAGATCCCCCCCGTATCCTCACAGAGATGATCATGAACACAAAGCGGATAGTTGTACTTCATCCGTAAACACCTATTTCAGTCCAATACACCATTTTGCCGACTGGAGCGTGTTCGATAAGAGCATCGCGATCGTCATCGGCCCAACCCCTCCTGGAACCAGGGTAATGGCCCCGGCCTTTTCCTGAACTGCTTCAAAATCGACATCGCCCACCAGGCGACCATCCGGAAGGCGGTTGATCCCAACATCAATCACTGTCGCCCCTTCCTTCACCATCTCCGCCTTGATAAACTGAGGTTTCCCAATCGCCGCGATCAGGATATCCGCTTCACGGCAGACCGCCGCAAGATCCCTTGTCCTCGAATGGCAGAGGGTCACGGTCGCGTGTCGATGAAGAAGAAGGAGCGCCGCCGGCTTCCCGACGATGTTACTTCTGCCCACCACCACCGCATTCGCGCCCTTTATCTCAAGCCCAATAGAATCAAGCATCTCGATAATCCCAAGCGGGGTGCAGGGAACAAACCCGGGCTCATTTGCCACCAGCTTCCCGACGTTTAGATAATGAAAACCATCAACATCCTTCTCCGGGAGGACGGCTTCGAGAATACGGCGTTCCTGAATCTGATTCGGCAAGGGAAGTTGGACCAAAATCCCATGGATTTTCGGGTCGCGATTTAACTTGTCAATCAAAGACAAGAGCTCATCTTCCGACGTGGACTCCGGCAAGGGATGCTCTTCCGAGTAGATCCCGACCTCTTCGCATTTCTTCCTTTTATTCCGGACATAGATTCTGGAAGCTGGGTCCTCTCCAACCAGAACCGCGGCCAGCCCCGGCGTAACCCGGTCGGAGATACTTTTCACCTCACTCTTCACCCTATCCCGAACCCGCTGCGAAATCATCTTTCCATCAATTCTCTTTGCCGGCACCCCTACCCTCCTTATAAATGGTAACTCTTCAGATTGCTCATTTTTTCTTCATAGCAAGACGCGAGGATTCAAGTACCGCAGCAACACCGCTGTGGAGTAAAAGGTGAGTAATCTGAAGAGTTACCTGAAATCAATCGTTCTGTCTTCTGTAATAATCTGGTTCACAGGACAATCTTTCTCCCCAACCGGGATCGACTCAAGCACCTGGAACTCGAAGGCCAATCCTATAATCTTCCCCTTTACACGATGTAATACCCGGTCATAATACCCTCCGCCATAACCGATGCGGTTTCCTTGAGCATCAAAACCAAGGCCCGGAACAATCCATAAATCGATTTCACGAGCTGTTGCTTTTTTTATAAAGGAAGGACGCGGCTGACGGATACCAAATGGACCCGGGTGCATCTGTTCGGGATTGAGACCCGACAGGTCTGAAAAGGAAAGTGACCGGCCTTCGGAATGAACAATCGGGACAATAACGCGTTTTTCTAACCGAAGCGCCTCCAGAATCATCTCGTCGGTCTGAACCTCTGTGGCATTCGACAGGTAGAAATGAATCGCGACCGCCGCTTTAAATTCTGAGGAAATCAGAAGCCGCTTTGCAATCTCACGGCTCTTTTCCAGATAGTCCGACTCGGACAACCCTTCACGAAGGAGAAGCAGTTTCGCCCGCATTTCTTTTTTTGAGGAAGCGCGCTCCAAGCAACATCCTTTCACCCCAGAAGGGTAACAATCTGCGATTCATTTTGTCAAGAAATCCTCGAAGGATACAGAGGCCGCGTTTCTTCTGTGGCCCAGAAGAAAAAAGGGAAGAGTTTTATCGTTGTCGTTTGGTAGGGTCTTATCGGGGCGCGAACATATTACTTCCGGGAGAAATGACTAGAACCAACTGGACAATATAATATCCCGCAACGAGCATCACAACAATAAAAAACAACGTTCTCATAAACTTTTGCATTAAATCCTCATTTTAAAAAGCGAAAGAGACTCTCGCAAGCATCAGATCTCTTTGCACAACTTTATCGGAAACCTTTCCGCCTGTCAACTTCCATTCATGGAAGAATATCATGCAGTTATGAAAGTTGTGGCGATTCCCGCAGTTTCTCCAGGGCTATTTTCGCGGCGCCTTGTTCGGCCTCCTTTTTGCTGTTCCCGGAACTAAGGCCGTAAGCCGCGTCATTGATCCTTATCTCGATCTCAAATCGTTTTTGATGGTCCGGCCCGGTTTCCTGAACAACCGCGTAGACAGGAAGGGTCCCGAACCTCTTTTGACATTGCTCTTGAAGTTCCGTCTTATAATCGCTCGCAAATTTGGACAAAGTCACTTCTTTTAAGCACTGCTCAAACTGCTTCAGGACAACCTCCCGGACAGGAGTAAATCCTTTGTCAAGATAGATCGCGGCAATCACCGCTTCCATCGCGTCCGCTAGAAGCGAGGGCTTCTCTTTTCCGAGCGTTCTCTCCTCTCCTCTGCCAAGGTAGAGGTAAGATCCAAGATCGATTCCCTTCGCGATTCGGGCCAGGGTTTCTTCGCTGACAATCCTGGCCTTCATTTTTGACAAATCCCCTTCAGAGGCCTCAGGAAACCTCTCCATGAGAGCGTCACTGATAATCAGGCCCAGGACAGAATCCCCTAAGAACTCAAGGCGTTCATTATCCTTGACTCCCATTTCTTTATTTTCATTCAGATAGGATTTATGCGTCAACGACTGTCGAAGGCGCACCGGATCATCGAATAAATAGGAGAGTTCTTTTTCCAGGGATTTGAGATCTTTCGGTATCATTGAAGGTAGTGGGTCCTGAAGGTACGAAGAAAGGGGCTCTTCATTGCCCTGAACTATTGTTCTTGATATTTTTTGAAGATCAGGACCGAATTTGTCCCGCCGAAACCGAATGAGTTCGAAAGGGCTGCGCCCACTTTACATTTTCGCGCCTGAAGGGGCGTATAGTCGAGATCACATTTAGGGTCGGGGTGATCGAGATTAATGGTGGGGGGAATTATCCCCTCATGGATCGCCAGAATACTGAAAATGGCTTCAATCCCTCCCGCGGCACCCAGGAGATGCCCCGTCATTGACTTGGTGGCACTGATCGGAATTTTTAAGACGTCCCCCCCAAAGACCGTCTTGATCGCCTGGGTTTCAATGGCGTCAGCCATCGTTGATGTGGCGTGGGCATTGATATGGTCAATCTCTCCGGATTGCATTCCGGCATCTTTCAGCGCAAGTTTCATGCAGCGTACTGCCCCATCTCCGTCACTCGGAGGCGACGTAATATGATACGCGTCTGAGGTCATTCCGTAGCCAACAATCTCGGCATAAATCTTCGCATTGCGCTGCTTCGCGGTCTCCAAAGATTCCAGAAGCAGGATGCCTGCACCTTCACCCAGGACAAAACCGTCCCGATCCCGGTCAAAGGGCCGGCTCGCCCGCTCAGGATCATCATTTCTCAAAGAAAGTGCTCGCGATGCCGCGAATCCGGCCATTCCCAGAGGGGTAACGGCGGCCTCGGTTCCGCCCGCGATCATCGTATCGACATCGCCATACTGAATCATTCGGAAGGCATCCCCGATGCAATGATTTCCCGTCGCACAGGCAGAAACCGCACAGGAGTTGGGGCCCTTTGCACCAAAGCGGATGCCAATCTGGCCGGAAGCGAGATTAATAATTGACATCGGAATAAAAAAGGGCGTGACCCGTTTCGGTCCTTTTTTCGTGAGGACACTGTGCCAATGTTCAATCGCCTGTAACCCACCAATCCCCGAACCGACATAAACACCAAATCGATCCGCATTGGAAGGGCTCACCTTGAAACTGGCATCATCCATGGCCATCTGACTTCCCGCCAGTGCGTAATGGATAAAGGTATCCATCTTCTTTATTTCCTTGGTGTCGACAAAATCGGCAACAACAAAATCACTCGCCTCACCGGCAATCTGACACGGGTAACCGGTCGGATCAAAACGCGTAATCCGCCCAACACCCGATTTCCCGGCACAGAGCGCCCCCCATGCCTTTTCAACACCGACACCCAGCGGTGAAACCAGACCCATTCCGGTAACCACAACCCTTCTTTTCAGAACAAATCCCTACCTTCTATAGAGGGTACCCACCGCAACAACACCCCATTCTTCTCTTAAAGAAGTCGCAACCCAGAACAGAGCAAGGCACATTACCCGCCTCCCTTAAATCAAATAAGGGGACAACACATTGTATTGAGCTGCGTTACAAAGACAGAAGATACCCTGGTTCAGGAATAACAGACAAGCTAGATTTTTTCTTTGATGTATTCAATGGCATTCTGGACCGTGAGAATCTTTTCAGCATCTTCGTCCTGAATCTCAATGCCAAATTCTTCCTCAAATGCCATGACCAATTCAACGGTATCTAAGGAATCTGCCCCAAGATCATCAACAAACGAAGCATCCAGGATAACCTTGGCATCTTCCACACCCAGCTGCTCTGAAATAATCTTCTTCACACGCTCATCAACTGCCAATTTCTTCACCTCCTTCTGGTAATGGAACCTTTCTCATGTTCCTATGGTATTCGAATCCTCACAAATGCTCTGCCGCTGCTTCGCAAAAAGACAAGAAAAGTGGCGCACAATAACGCCGTCCCCAAAATTAAGGAAGGCCCTGACATCCGTTTAGCCACTCATATACATGCCGCCATTGACGTGCAACACCTGGCCGGTCATATAATTTGATCCTTCCGATAAGAGAAAGGCGACGGCGTGGGCCACATCATCAGGAATCCCCAATCGTCCCCGCGGGATCTGCTTTATCAGGGTCTCTTTCACCTTTTCAGAAAGGGATGCGGTCATCGGCGTATCGATAAACCCAGGTGCGACCGCATTCACGGTAATGCCCCGGCTCGCGTATTCCCGCGCCACGGTCTTGGTTAATCCGATCACAGCCGCTTTAGATGCCGCATAATTAGCCTGGCCGGGATTTCCAATTGCACCGACGATCGACGAGATGTTTACAATTCTCCCGCACCGCTTCTTCGACATAGAAGACAATGCCGCCTTCATACAATTGAAGGTCCCCTTCAAGTTTACAGAGAGGACAAGATTCCAGTCCTCGTCCTTCATCCTCATCAGAAGCGTGTCACGGGTAATGCCGGCATTGTTGACAAGGAAATCGACCTTTCCCCACCGGGAAAGAACCGTAGCAAACATCCCTTTGACATCCTCCACACTGGCAACATCCACACGGATCGCCATCCCCTCTCTTCCACGAGAGGCCCATTCAGAAACCGTCTTCTCAGCCGCCTCTAAATTCAGGTCGGAGACTATCACAGTCGCCCCGCGCTCCGCAAGGAGTGTGCCAATCGCCTTTCCAATCCCTTGCGCCCCGCCGGTAATCAGGGCCACCTTGCCATCAAACTCAGACATCTCGTTATAGCCCTCCCCTCTCCTTAAAAACCGCAACCGCCTTTTCTACCCCCGCAGCATCTTGAATATTCATCACCTGAAGGCTCCGGTCGATTCGCTTTAAGAGTCCGGAAAGAACCCTTCCGGGCCCCACTTCGACAAAGAGATCAACCCCGTCTTTCCGCATCGACTCGATGGTCTCTTCCCAGAGTAAGGGGGAGGAAAGTTGGTCAACCAGGCCCGCTTTGACTTCGGACCAGCCACTGACCTTTTCTGCCCGAATATTATTTAGTAAAGGAAGCTGAAGATCGTGCCCCTCAATCTTTCTTAATTCGTTTGACAGGCGGATACAGGCATTCTTCATCAGAGGCGAGTGAGCGGGCACACTCACCGCCAATCGGATAGCCCGCTTCGCCCCCTGATCCCGTGCCAGTTCCATGGCCCTTTCAACCCCCGCGCAGTCCCCGGAAATAACGACTTGGCCGGGGGCATTAAAATTGGCGCAACTCACCGTCCTATTCTTGTCCAGTCCCGATTCTGAGGCCTCTCTGCAGAGCGCCTCAACCGCTTCCCGCTTGAGACCGATCAAGGCGGCCATCGCGCCTTCCCCCTCCGGAACCGCATCTTGCATAAACCGGCCCCGCCGATGCACTAGGTAAGCGGCATCTGTAAATGAAAGACCTCCGGATGCAACCAATGCAGTATATTCCCCGAGGCTATGGCCTGCGACGAAAGAACCGAGGCCAATAGGTTTTCCGAGACAGCGCCATATTGCAACGCTCGTCACCAGGATAGCGGGTTGTGTATATTGCGTTAAATTCAGCTGATCTTCCGGACCATCAAAGCAGAGATTCGCAACATCCCATCCCAGGGTCTTCCGTGCTTCAACAAAGGTCTGACGCGCAACATCAAAATGTGCGCAAAGATCCTTCCCCATGCCAACATACTGCGAACCCTGGCCGGGAAAGAGAAAAGCAAGAGACACCGCCTACTCCATCCTTAAAGTTAGAATAATCCGCTAAAAAGATATTGCTCAAAACCTATATGGATGTCAACAAAATTACGACAAAGAGGGGCTTGATCAATCGACGATGAATTCTCCGCCGTCCACCCCGATGACGTTTCCAGTGATCCAATGGGCCCTGGGGTGAGAAAGGAGGACGATCACTCCTGCAACGTCCTCCGTCGTCGTCAAGCGCCCACGGGGATTTTTTGCTTTCGCCATTTGAATCATCTCCTCACTGCCCGGTATTTTTCTCAGCGCGGGAGTATCTGTAACCCCGGCACGAATCGCATTGACCGAAATCCCCATCGGTCCGAGTTCGAGCGCCAACTGGCGCGTATGAGATTCAAGCGCAGACTTGGCAGCCGATACCGCACCATAGGTCTTCCAGACACGCGCACCGCCGGCAGAGGTCATGGAAAAAATCCTTCCGCCCTTTGCCAGCAAATCTCGATGAAGCATGTCCTGGGTCCAATAAATGAGACTGTTTGCCATGACGTCGAGGGTCATTTCCATCTGAGGTTTGGCAATGATCGCCTTGCCCGAGGGGCCAATGAAGGGCTTCAAGGTTCCAAAGGCCAAAGAATGAATGAGAACATGAACAGCACCGCCGTTTTCATCATCCGCCAGCCTTTTCTTCATCTCGTCCAGAACGCCGTTTCGCTTTTCCGCATCCGCCGCATTGATATTAAAAAACAGGGCCTCCCGCCCCATCTCTTTAATCGTCGAAGTAATCCGGTCCACATTAGGCATTGTTCCCCTGCGGTCCAAATGGACGCCAAAGATATCCATACCGGCACGCGCCAACTCCAAGGCACAAGCCTCGCCAAAACCGCTTGAAGCCCCAAGAATCAGCGCCCAGCCTTTAAGAAATTCATTGTTCAAGTCAACCTCCTCCTTCATCCCCAGACCTCACGATTTTAGAGTCTGAAACAATTAATTCACCTAAAAATAAACCCATATCCCATAAAAATTGGTGACTATTCAGCATGCCACTATTTTTCTTCAGGGCGAGGCACGAGGAGCACAGAACCGCAACGTATGTCCATACGTGAGGATTCGAGCACCACAGCAACGCCGCCATGGAGGAAAAGAGGGGCGTGCTGGATAGTTACTTCAATATCGGACCAAGGCCGAGGCCCACGTCAGCCCGCCCCCAAAAGCCAGAAAAAGAAGAGTATGTCCCTTCTTAATTCTCCCATCAAGAACCGCTTCATCCAATGCCATAGGGATGGATGCCGCTGATGTGTTTCCATACCGGTCAAGATTCACAATCATCTTTTCTTTCGGAATATCAAGACGGCTGGCAACGGCATTCAGTATCCGTAGATTCGCTTGATGCGGAACGATAAAGTCCACATCCGAAGGAGAAAGGTCATTCGCCTGAAGCACCTCCCTTGCAACCTCTTCAAGGTTCCGGACCGCAACCTTGAAGGTCTCACTTCCCTTCATCCGGATTGTATTGAGATGTTCCGCCAGGACCTTCTCAGATACAGGCATCGCCGACGCGCCGCCCGGCACACAGATAAGATCCCACAGCTTCCCATCTGTGTGAAGATGAACAGAAAGGACGCCGCGCTCCGAATCAGAAGGCGCCAGAACGACCGCACCGGCACCATCCCCAAATAGAATACAGGTACTCCGGTCTGTCCAGTCTGTCAAGCGGGACATCGTCTCTGAACCAATGACGAGAACGAATTGAGAGCCGCCGCTCCGGATAAATTGTTCTCCCACCGAAAGCGCATAGACAAAACCGGAGCAGGCAGCCGAGAGATCAAAGGCGGCCGCACGGGTCGCCTTCAATTTATCCTGTACAATGCACGCGGTTGAGGGGAAAAACATGTCCGGCATGGATGTGGCGACAATAATGAGATCAATCTGGTCCGGGCGGATGCCGGCCGCCTTCATCGCTTTTAAGGCCGCCTTCACTGCAAGGTCTGAGGTCGATTCATCCTTTGCAGCAATCCGCCTTTCCCGAATACCGGTTCGCTCGACGATCCATTGATCATTCGTTTGAACCTTTTCCTCAAGATCATGATTGGTCATGATCATTTCAGGAACATAGGAACCGGTCCCAACAATTTGAGCCTTCATCGGTAAAACCATATTGCCATCATTAAAAGCGCCTTACGAGAAGTCATGCGATTGATCATAACTTCTTTTCAACCAAGGGGCTGGAAAGTTGCATTTGCGTTCCAATCTGTTCTTTGATGTGACGATTCATCCCCTTCTTATGGAAATCCCTCGCAACGCGAACCGCATTCATGATCGCATGTCCCGAAGAGTTTCCATGACAAATAATGGTGATGCCATCCACGCCCAAAAGAGGGGCTCCCCCATACTCAGCATAGTCAATCTTCTTTTTAAACCGTGCAAACGAAGGCTTCAAAAAAAAGTAGCCCAGTTTTCCCATGGGGGAAGCCATAATTTCCCGTTTAAGAAATTTAATAATGGCATCAGAAAGTCCTTCAGAAATCTTGAGCGCAACGTTCCCTATAAAGCCATCGCAGACCACAACATCGGTATCCCCCGAATAGACATCTCTGCCCTCCACATTTCCGACAAAGGCGAGGGAACTCTTCTTCAACATCTTGAAGACTTCTTTCGTCAACTCGTTCCCTTTTGTGTCTTCTTCTCCAATGCTGAGGAGACCCACGGAGGGTTCCGGAATGCCCAGGATTTTTTCGGCATACATCGCCCCCATAATCGCAAACTGGAAAAGATGCTGCGGTTTGCAATCGACATTCGCACCAACATCAATCAAAACCGCCTGCCCTTTCAATGTTGGAAGAAGGGTGGCAATCGCCGGGCGTTCAACCCCGGAGAGCGGCCCCAGGACAAAGAGTGAACTCGCCATCGTGGCCCCGGTATTTCCGGCGCTGATCACAGCAACGGCTTCCGATTTCTTGACCAGTTCGGTTGCAATCCAGATGGAAGAATTTCTTTTCTTTCGAATCACAGAGGAAGGAGAATCCTCCATTTCGACCTTCTGTGAGGCATGAACGATCGATAAAGGTAGGCCCGTAGTCACATGGCGGGAGAGCGCAGTCTCAACCTTCTTTTCGTCCCCGACGAGAATGATCTCGACGTCCAGATCTCGAGCCGCCAAGACAGCTCCTTCGACGATCGTCTCAGGAGCGTGATCCCCTCCCATCGCATCCAACGCAATTTTCATAACACCTCATACAGATGGGAGAGTTTGAGTTTCCCTATATTTCTTTCACCGCGACGACTTCCCGGCCCTTATATGTTCCACAATTCATGCAGACGCGATGTGGAATGCGCGGCTCCTGACACTGGGGACAGCGCACAACGCCCGGAGTCTTCAGGCTCATATGGGATCTTCTCTTATCCCGTCTCGATTTTGATTGTTTGTGTTTTGGATGCGGCATCTTTTCTCCTTATTTGTTCAATATGTTCTTTAACTTCGCCCATCGCGCATCAGGAAGTTCTGCGGGACAGGAACAAGGCTTCTGGTTCAAGTTCTCTCCACAATGAGGACAGAGGCCGAGGCAATCCGGCTTACAGAGCGGACGCATCGGAATCGTCAGAAATAGCTGACTCCTAATCTCATCATTGATATCGATTTGATCCCCCTCATAATAATTGATCTCAAGCTCTTCGCGTGAAAGTATAAGTTCTTCTTCCAGGGGGATCTGCGGCATGGGCACATAATCAATCTGAAAATCAGACCGAACCTGCTCCACATAATGAATCAGGCAACGGCCACATTCGGAAAAAATCCCCGCTTCAATGGCGCCACGAATATAGACATTATCCTCATTATGTCTAACCGCCTTCAGCCGGACACGAATCTTCCCCTCTATAGAGACTTCTTTTTTCTCCAGGCCCCAAAGAGAAGGGTCCTCCTCGCAGGAAAGCAACAACCCCTCGCTCGGAATATCCTGAACCTTTATCTCCATTTTCATTCCGACCATCAAAACGATTGATTATAGGGAAGCACCTCTAGGCCTGTCAAACAAATTTTAGACTCCAATCCCGGGATTCGGGAGAGATCCTGTCTCAGAGGCTCACTTCCAGGGATCAGGCGACTTTCTCCTTTTCCACTTCAGTCAAGGCCTCTTCAAATAAAGAGAGCGCGGTCTCCGCCTCCTTTTTGGAAATTACAAGAGGGGGCATGAAGCGAAGCACGTTTTGACCGCAACCCAGGGTCAGAAGTCCTTTTTCAAAACAGCGTTGGACAATCCGATCCCGCTCCAAGATGGCCATCTCCTTCGTCTCTCGGTCCCGGACCAGTTCGATGCCGATCATGAGTCCAAGGCCACGGACATCTCCGATCAGGCGATGATCTTTTTTCATGATTTCCAGTCGGGCCAGGAGGAATTTTCCAATCTTCTCCGCATTTTGAATCAATCCTGTCTCCAAAAGATCAATGGTCGCGAGGGCTGCCTCGCACGCGATAGGGTTTCCCCCGAAGGTGTTGGCATGTGCCCCGGATTCCCATACATCCATCAGAGAAGACCGGGCAACCATTGCCCCCAGGGGGAGTCCAGACGCAAGGCCTTTCGCCAGGGTCATCACATCCGGCTGAAAGTTAATATGGTCTGAGGCAAACATCCTTCCGGTGCGGCCCATCCCGGTCTGGATCTCATCGACGACTATCAGGATACCAAACTCCTTCGCCAACAAAGAAAGTTCCTTTAAAAAGTGCGTTGGCGGAATGATATATCCGCCTTCTCCCTGAATCGCCTCAACAAAAATGGCCGCCACCTCTTCCGGAGGCACGATCTGCCTGAATGCGATCTCTCGGATCCAGTAAAGGGTGTGCTCTACAGAGTCCTGAGACGATACCCCCTTAAAGGGACGATAGGGATTGGGATAGGGTGCATGAACGACTCCCGGAATCAAAGGCGCGAACCCTTTCCGATGGCTCGACTTGCTTGCGGTTAAAGAAAGCGCTCCCATGCTTCGCCCATGGAATCCGCCTGTAAACGCGCGATAGTAGGGACGCCGAGACTGATAGCGGGTCAGCTTCATGGCCGCCTCGATGGATTCTGTCCCGGAATTGGTAAAAAAGACTTTTTTGGGCCCTGGACCGGGTGAAATCCGAACAAGTCCCTCAGCCAAAACCACCTCGGAGGGATAGTAGAAGTCTGTCCCCGACATATGAATAAGCCGTGAGGCCTGGGTGGTAATCGCCCGGGTGATTTTTGGATGGCAATGGCCGGTATTGGTTACCGCAATACCGGATGTAAAATCGATGAAGCGATTTCCATCGACATCGGTCATGGCACAGCCTTTGGCCGATTCAACGACAAAAGGATAACTGCGCGTGACCGAAGGCGAAAGGACGGCGTGGTCTCGGGCGACCCACTCTTTTGCATACGGACCGGGAAGTCTTTCAGGACGTTTTCGGAAGATTCTGATTGAACAAAAGGAACAGAGCGCTCTTTTCTCTTCATCGCAGGCCTCCTTTTTCCATTGAAAAACCCCGCATTGGGAAGGCGGCGTATTTACTCGCAATGTGGTCTCACATCAGAGAGATCCGTTTTCCAAGAGATCTCCTCCGTTCGACCAGGCCAAAAATCTCCATAATGATCCGGAGCGCGGCAAAGCTGGTGATATCAGAATGATCCAATGGGGGAGAGACCTCAACCAGGTCCGCCGAGATGAGTGGAAGGGGATCAAGGGCACGAATCAGGGTGATCAAATCGCGGGTGCTGAGACCCCCGCCATCCGGGATTCCCGTCCCTGGCGCAAAGGCCGGGTCGAGGGCATCGATATCGATTGAGAGATAAACATTGGAAAGGCCTTCGAACTGCTTGATAATATCTCGGGCCACCGCCTGCATCCCCCGCTCGACGATCTCATGGGCCGGGAAGACCTTCATTTTCTTGTCCTGTATGAACTGAAGCCCTTCCATCTCGAAACAACGGGTTCCGACCAGGACGGTCCAATCCGGAGAAAACTGTTCTTCCTCCATCGCACGACGCAAAGGGCAGCCATTGGAGTAAGGGGAATCACGAAAGCGATTGGAGAGATCCGTGTGGGCATCCACATAAATCAGTGCGATCTTTTCATTCGCCTGACGACTGATCGCACGGAAAACCGGGATCGAAACTGAATGGTCTCCACCCAGCGTTAGGACAAACGAGGAAGTGACCCGTCTTGTAATCTCTTCCTCGATCAGTGGATGGGCGGCAACAAAATCTCCAGTCCACTGAAGATTGCCATTGTCCCGAACCACGAGCTCCTTGAGGATTTCCCTGGTTTCGAGGACAGGAGGGATTTCAGCAGAGAGCATCCGGATACGATTCGGAGCCTCTGCAGCACCGGCTCGATAACAGGCCGCGCCGTCATAAGGGATTCCAACGATTGAAATATCTGGAATCTCCGCATCCGGACGATTCAGCCCGGCCCATAACTGTTCGGATTTCCATCCCCCTGGACGATCCATTTTAAGACCCCACAACTCCCTTCATTATACTATTTTGGAAGAGGGCTTGGGTAGCTTCAAATTCTGGCGCGGGCCATATCAGACTTTTGCAGGCATCCTGGAGAAAGAAGAAAGCAGACGATTCAAAAAATCCCGAACCCCCGCTTTCCAAAGGAGAAGGAGTCTACGGCTGAGATGATAAAAATGAGAATGTTAAACAAAACACTTTTTGGCGAATAGTTGGAAATCATATAGGAAAAAACTCCTCCGAGGGAAAAGAGGAAAGCCCTTGCGTATTGCCTCACATAGAGGTGGCCCATCCCGGCAAAGGCCAGGGATAGAAAACCGGCAACGGCCCCGCCCCTCAAGCCCTTGAGGTCCGGGAGAATAACAAAGAAGAGAAAGATCAGGAAAATAACAATCCCCCTGCCGGAGACCGGCATCATTTGTTCAGGTGAAACATAGTAAGACAAAGAAAGGATTACGCCAATGATCCCTCTCCAGACACGGTCTCCCCCCTTTAATTTACTCATTGCCCCCCGCTTCCAATCTCTTAACCGCCAATCGATTTGCCGCCTCAGCGCTTGTGATTGACGCTTTCTTCGCGAGAGAAAACACGTTCCCCAGGCGTGGCTGGATTTTGGCGATCTTTCGGTAAGCCTTCTCTTTTGAATATTCCGTTAACTCTTCGGCAATATTGATCAAGCCACCCGCGTTGATGACATAATCGGGGGCATAGAGAATATGCGCCGCGTCTAACATTGCGGCCACTTCCGGGCGCTCCAGTTGATTGTTGGCCGCTCCGGCGACAATCCGACAGGAGAGGCGCGGGATAGTCCGCTCATTAATGCTTCCGCCCAGGGCGCAGGGGGCGTAAATATCGCAGTCCACCCGGTAGATCTCGTGCCCCAGGAGGGGGTCGGCCCCAAAATCCCGACTCGCCATCGCAACCCGCTCAGGGTCCATATCGGAGACATAGAGACGGACACCTTCTTGATGAAGCAATGCGGCCAGCGCGTAACCGACCTTCCCAATTCCCTGAATAGCAACCCGCTTCCCCTCAAAAGAATCCTCTCCACTTACTTCCTGGAGACAGGCCCGCATCCCGCAAAAAACCCCATAGGCCGTTGCGGGAGAAGGATCGCCGCTTCCCCCCTCTTCCAGAGAATATCCGGCAACATATGGGGTAATCTTTCGTATCTGCTCAATATCGTCAAGACCGATGCCAACATCTTCAGCAACCAGGTAACGCCCTCTCAGCGTGGCCACATGCCTTGCGAATGCCGTCAGGCGTTCCGGGGTCTTCTCTTTTTTCGGATCTCCCCAAATGACACTCTTCCCACCGCCGAGCGGAAGGCCGCTGATAGCGGCCTTGTAGGTCATTGCCTTTGAAAGTTGAAGGACATCAGAGAGCGCCGCCTCGAACGAGGGATAGGGCCACATACGGCAGCCGCCCAAGGCAGGGCCAAGCCGTGTGTCATGGATGGCAATCATCGCCTGAAGTCCGGAAGCGGGGTCAGAACAGAACAGAACCTGTTCATGCCCGTCGCCCTTCATCTGTTCAAACAGGTTAATGGTCACCTTATTCTGGAACCTCTGATTAAGTCTCGGTTGAATTTTTCGGGAGATAGAATGTTTCGATTCAAGGCGTAAATCGCAGAGAATAGCCTGCTATTTTCAAAATTTGCAACGCAGAAGCGAGACATTTTTGCCCTGAAAAAACAATTCATGACTTATTCAGTGGTTCCTTATTGTAACGATTCAAAGCATTCCTGATTCTTTTGTTATTTCTGTAAAGGGGGTACTGTGGATGCAGCCTCAAGCTGAATCGCGGCATGGCCGATCTTGAAGCGCTGACAAAGAAGGAAATTAATCTTTCTCAACAGATGTGTCGTGTCCTTCAACGGCATGTCCCGCACCGCGACATGTGCCGACAGGGCATACATCCCGGAGGTGAGTGTCCAGACATGCACATCATGAACATCCCGCACCTCTTCGATCACCTGTACCGCCTCGGCAACACGGTCCGGATCAATCTCTTTCGGCGTGGCCTCAAGAAGGATATCGATGGAATCCATTATGAGCCGAAAAGACCAATAAAGAATCAGGAGGGAAATGGCCACACTGACCAGAGGGTCGAGAAACCACCAGTCTGTAAAATAAATGACCCCTGCCGCCAGCACAACACCTCCGGAGGAGAGCGTATCCCCCATGATGTGAAGGAAGGCCGATTTAAAATTAATGCTCTTCTCTGTCGACGGCTTCAGGAGGAAAACCGTCACGAGGTTGGTCACCAGTCCGATGAAGGCAACAGCCATCATCTCAAGTGAGGCCACCGGCTCAGGCGCATAAAATCGCTGGTAAGCGTGATAGAAAATCCAGACGGTTACCACCAGAAGCAAGAACCCGTTTAACAGGGCGGCCAGAATTTCAAGACGGTAAAAACCAAATGTTTTTTTTCGTGTTGCAGGTTGGGACGAAAACATTACGGCAAGAAAACTGATCGATAGGGCCAGGAGATGAGTCAACATATGGCCTGCATCAGAGAGAAGGGCCAGGCTGTTAGAGATCACCCCTCCGATGACCTCAATGACCATTACAACACCCGTCAGAAGAATCGCCCAGAAAAGTTTTCTCCGCGCGACTGACTCGAAGGCGAGGGCAGAGCCACTGACAGGAATCGTCTCCTCTGCGGTATGGCAGAGGTCAATCTCACAACTCGGCGCATGAAGATGAAGGGTGTCCCCTCCGCCAAAGATGTGCTTGCTGCCCATTATGGTTTAACCCAAAGCGCCTTTATCCCCTTCCAGGCAAAGTGAATAATTCCGGCGGCAAGAAGAAAGACAACCACCTTGGTCATGAGCGGGTCAGATTCATAGAAGATCACGGCAATATAGAGCAAGAACACAACTAGGACCTGGCTGATTAACAAATTCTTTACCCCGCTGCCTTTTTCTTTTGCCATGCGTGAGATATTCCCTCAACAAGTCTCGCCTGTACGTAGGATAACAAAGGGGCTTAAGGGTGTCAACAAAAGTGGGGGGGATTGAATCTTTCTCTTGATTAATACGCCTGAGACGATTATAATTTCAGATTCGTGTGCCTGTGACAGAGAAGTCTCAATTCAACCCACAAACCATATTGGCAACCCGCAAATATTTTGGCTTTTGAGACTTAAGATTGAATCTCCCCCGCAAACTGAGAATCATGCGGTGCGTTATGCGTATTCACTTCAAGGAGGATCGATGAGAACATCATCAAATCAAGCCGTGGCTGAGAACGAGCTACTCAATGCGATTCAATTCGCGTCGGAGGAAAGAATCGATTGGCTCAAAAGCGTCCCCTTTATTTTGGTTCACATCGTGTCCCTGGCAATTTTCTGGACCGGGATCACCTGGATAAACATTGGGGTATGCCTTGCCCTCTACTACATCCGGATGTTCTTCATTACCGCGGGCTACCATCGGTATTTCGCACACCGGAGTTATAAGCTCAATCGGGTCATGCAGTTTCTTATGGCCGTGGGCGGCTCTTCTGCCGGGCAGAAGGGGGTCTTCTGGTGGGCCTCCCATCATCGGCATCACCATCGTTTTTCAGATCAAATAGAGGATGTTCACTCACCCATTCGCGGATTTTGGTGGAGCCATCTCGGATGGATATTGTGCGAGCGTTATCACACGCCCCATTTGGATTTGATCAAGGACCTTACCAAGTTCCCTGAGCTCAGGTGGATCGACAAGTATTGGTATACATCGACGGTACTCCTGGCTGTAATTTGCTTTGCTCTGGGAGGTTGGTCTACACTCATCGTCGGTTACTTTCTCTCCACGGTACTCCTTTATCACGGGACCTTTCTCGTTAATTCCGCAACACATGTCTTTGGCCGGCGGCGCTTCATCACAGATGATACAAGCCGCAACTCTATGATTATCGCCCTCCTCACCTGTGGCGAGGGATGGCATAACAATCACCATCACTATCAGTCCACAGCCAACCAGGGCTTCTACTGGTGGGAAATTGATTTGAGCTATTATGTCCTTAAGATTATGTCCTGGCTCGGTCTGGCCAGCGACCTGCGCGTGCCCCCAAAGAATGTACTCGCAAATGATCTTCTCACCTCGGGTCAACCTGACATAGGAATGGACCGCGTCGCCAAGCTGATGGCTCTGATCCATCAGGACCGTAAACCGACTGCCCAGGGGTCCAAGGAAGAAACCTCGACCAACCCACCGCTGAACGGATCGGAAAGCCCTTCCACACTTACAGATGAAGAAATGATCCCCGTCACAAACAACGGATATAGGGAAGGCAGTGCCCTGGAGTGCGTGGAAAAATGATGAAGCACATTGTTTTCTGGAAATTAAAAGAAGAGGCTGAGGGTCATCGCAAAGATGAAAATGCCAAAAAGGTAAAAGAGAGACTAGAGGCCCTTAATGGCAGAATAGAAGGCCTCCTCCAATTAGAAGTTGGCATTGATCTCTCTGACTCTGAATATTCTTCAGACTTGGTCCTTTATTCTGAGTTCGGGAAACGGGAAGACCTGAAAGTCTATCAGAGCCACCCGGAACACCGAGCCCTCCTGCCCTTCCTTCAATCGATTTGTATTGAGCGAAGGGTTGTTGACTATGAAATTTAACCATCACATACCCGGTGGTCCTTCCCATCTGAATGGTTCCTTCACCCCATTTGACCCTCTATCCAGGATTTCATTGCGGACCTTGGGCCTACTTCTCCTCGCTCTCAGCCTTCTCCCGTTTACAGGATGTGCCCATCCTCCGATCAGGACAAATCTTGATTTTCTGATTCAGGGAGGCGAACTTAAACAGACTGCCTATGCAAAGGGTTCCGCCAATAACCTGATTTTCGGGGGGAAAGTCATTGACACAAAGTTCCTTTCTGTCGAAGGTGATGTCATCACTGAACGATGGCGCGTGAACCAAGGAAATATTGAGGCAAGTTATGTTGTAAAGCTGACCCCGCTTCCGGGAGGGGGCACACGCGTTCAAGTTACATCACCTTAAACATCGACTCAGCAACCATTGACAAACAACGGCCCCAGGGTATCATTAAGGGAATGCGGACCCTCTCACAAATAGCTTGGACCTCATTTCTCTTGATCGCGCTGACCGCTTGCGGTAGCGCACCCCGGGCAGCGGCTTTTCCTCAATGGACCTCAGACCACAGACCTCCCACAACACAAGCCCGGAAAAAGATCGTTCAAACAGCCCACACCCTGGTTGGAGTACCCTACCTTTTTGGCGGCGCAAGCCCAAAAGGCTTTGATTGCAGTGGTCTCATCAACTACGTTTTCCGCCAGGCAGCCAGCCTGGATCTCCCTCGAACAACACGTCAACTCATCCGTATCGGGGAAGCGGTTCGGAAAAATGAGCTTTCCCCGGGAGACCTCGTCTTTTTCAGAATTGGACAGAGGAGGTCCATTCATATCGGGATCTACATTGGGAACGGAGAGTTCATTCACGCGCCCAAGACCGGAGGAGAAGTTAATATTCAGCGACTCTCCACCCAATACTGGAAAACACGGTACCGCGGGGCCCGAAGCATCCTTTAGGAAGGCCCCGTCACAAATGATTATTCTGTCCCTGGCGGTACGAGCCATCCTCCCAAAATTTGACCCATTTCAGAGTTCCAGCACAAAAATCGCTTCCTGAAAAGAATCGATTTAAGCCTCAATATCAGACCATCATCCGATAAACCCAAGAATTTCTTGAACTCAAACACCTAAATAGGTTATAAAAGGCAACATAGAAAATAGCTCTTCAGGTTGCCAGGACAAGATTTCAGGGCAAGGCTTGAGGAACACAGAGCCGGAACGTATATCCCTACGTGAGGATTCAAGTACCGCAGGAGCACTGCCATTGAGTCTTAGAGAGGAGAGCTGGATGGTTGTGGGTTGTGACAAAAAATTTATGACGATGGGGGAATGATGGAAAATGAACTGGCAGCAAAGCTCGACCCGGATAAGGCCTCTGATGAATCCAGAAAATCAACGATTGAAAAACTGGTCTACACGGCAAACATCCCCGATCCTAAGATCTGGCCCCTCGTAATCTCAGCCATCCAGAAGGAACCGGTCAAATGGATCAGACAACTGGAAGTCCGCCTTCTCAATAAGTTTCCATTTAGTGCCGATATGGCTGACGCAATACTCTCGCTTTTATCTTGTCCTTTTAAAGACGTTCATCTCGAAGGGGCCATCTTATTACGAAGTTCCATCGTCAGGCTGGTCGCCGAAAAGAAAACAGAAGAACGGAAGGCCTTTGAAGAAAAGCTTCTGGACCCGATTATTTCACAATTAAACAACAAGGAAATCGTCGCAGAACCCCAAGTCTGGCTCGAACTCTACAAGACGCTTTCCAATTTCAGCCAGAGTGACCGCGTGACACAAACCATCATTGAAATAGCTTCGACCGGGGGGGAAGACAGTCTTTATAGCTTCTCGCAGTACGTCCAGGGGAAATACCCTCCGGAGGCACTCGAAGCCCTTCTCACCGGGTTTCCAAGCGTTAAATTGGACAGAACGACCGTTCATCTCTTGCGGACACTCCGCATGAACCTCCCAAAAGAGGGAGCGCCCAGCGGATTTCCAAGCACTGAGCCGATCATTCAAGCCCTTCTGGACGGGGCCAGAAATCGCAGCGAGAACATCCGGATAGAGGCTTCAAGTGCGCTTACCTCCCGCGCTAAGGCAGCAAGGAAACTGAAGACCCTCCTCCCGCTCGAAGATGAAGTCTGGGAGTGCATGTTCAAGCTTTACAGTGAAAGGCTTACCTCGGCAACCGCCATTGATAAAGACAGGGCAAGGGAGGCGCTCCAGGCGCTCCCGGCCAATGGAGAACGGCTTTCCCGCATGTTTGATCTCCTACACCAGACAGAAGACGAGCTTGAAAAACAAAATATCGTTGGTTTGCTCGGAACCTTTAAAGCAGACGAGACCCGTGATGAACTGATCAAGCTCCTCAAAACTAATTTTGCGGCGCTCCATCTTATAATGCAAAAAACAACCATTGACAGCATTTCCTCCTACATTCCTGATGAGGAGGTCGAGACAGAACTGGAAAAACTTCTGGAAGGTAAGGGACTTCATGCGGAAGTTCAGGCAAAGCTGGCAGACAAACTGTTTGCACAGATTCCCAGCCTGAAAGCACGTCTGAAGCGTTGGCTTGCTCTTAACGAGAAAACAAAACGTCCGATGTTAGAACGTTTTGATCTCCCCATCATGCACATCAAGGTTATTTCATCGGTACGCAAGCTGGTCGCTGATCCCGAGATTCAGGCACTCCTGAAGGCCCTCGAGCCCCTGTTGGTGATGAATGATGTCAAGCTCAAGCTTCATGAAACACTCAAGTCCATTCCAAAAACCGGGCCCGTCTCCAGGCCGGATCCTAAAATACTCCCCCTGGATCAAGTTTCAAAGGCCCTTATTACGCTCATTACTCCCCTTTCCAAGGCCAAGATCATTTTTTCAGGTTTTAGTCTTCCGGAAGAATTTGGAGGGACTGAGGAGCTGGAATTCGGCAACACCGAACAGACAAAGGCACAGGGGCTTGGGATCGCTGCGACAGAGATGGGAAAAGACTTCGTCCTGAAAACGATTGAAGACATTTTTTCAGAAGATCTCGAAACTCCGCTTCCCACAGATGCCCGCTTCCGTCTGGTCCAGGAAGAGGAAGGAGTTTTCACCGTGGCGGTATTGACACCCGAATCTGCATCAAGCCAGAGTTGAAGCAGACCGCTCCATCATCCTCCGCTTTAAGCCACGGAAAGATCTAAAAATACATCATGTTTGCAAACCCCGTCCTGGAAGGACGGGGTTCTTCAAATAAGCGACGAAAAGGCTCAGAAGCTTGAGCCTTTTTTATTAGTCATCAACACGCCCCTCCCCTCGTCCGAATCGGGAGAACAATGGGGGGGGGGAAGAAGAGGAGAGGGTCGATGAAAAGTTTATGGTCGGATCGGGAAACAAAAAAGATATCGGGGCTGGACCTTGTGGTTTACACCTCAAGATTGATCGGGGCCAATACAAACCTGGTCCTCTGGGGAGGCGGAAACTCGTCTGTAAAAGTTGAGGGCTTAGATCACAAAGGCTTACCAACATCTATCCTCTGGATTAAAGGAAGCGGATCTGACATGCGAACCATTTCCCCGGGAAACTTCACGCCCCTTCGTCTTGACGACCTCCTTCTCCTGAAGACACGAAAAGCGATGACCGACGAAGAGATGGTGGCCTACCAGTTAAAATCCGTCCTGGAACCCAAGGCTCCGAAGCCCTCTATTGAGACGCTGTTGCATGCCTTCCTTCCGGAAAAGCACATTTATCATACCCATGCAGACGCAATATGTGCCCTGACGGATACTACAAAGAGCCGAAAAATCGTCGAGGAGGTCTATGGGGAGAACGTCGCGGTCGTTGATTATACCCGTCCCGGGTTTCTCCTCTCAAAAAGGGTCTCTGATGCTTATCGCTTACACCCCGGCCTGCGCGCAATTATCCTCGACAAACATGGCTTGATCACTTGGGGGGAAACTGCAAAAGAAGCCTATGATCAGACCATCCGGATGGTTTCCGAGGCAGAGCAGTACGCGGCACGAAAGAAACGGGGAAAACAGGCCATGGGGCCTGTCCGGATCAAGCCCCTCGCGCGTAAAGAACGCCAGGCGCTTGCCGCCGCCCTTGTTCCGGTATTACGCGGCGAAGTCAGTCAGAACAAGCGGATGATCCTCCGATTTGATGATTCTCAAAAGGTGCTGAACTTTACCGGATCCGCAGAGGCCGGACGTTTGACGCAGATCGGTCCCTTTACCCCGGACCACCTTCTCCACACAAAACCCTGGCCGCTCTTCGTCAAAACCAAGGGCTCCCAGAATACCTCAGATGTCATTTCTGAGATCAGGAAGGCGTGTGAAGGCTACAGAGAACGCTCCGTCAAATACTTCAATCGTTATAAAACGGAAGGCGTCACAATGCTCGATCCGAACCCGCGCATCATCCTGATTCCAGGCATCGGGATGTTCACCACAGGAAAAGACCGACGCGCAGCAGGCATTACACGTGAGCTTTACCTCCACACGATGGGCGTGATTGAGGCCGCGGAGGCGATTGACGCTTACCGGTCGATCCCGGCACGGGAAATCTGTAACTTTGAGTATTGGCCAATGGAAAACTACAAACTGACCCTCCTCCCACCCGAGAAAGAGTTCTCCAGGAAAGTGGTCTTGATCACCGGCGGCGCAGGGGCAATCGGCCGCGCCATTGCTGAATCTTTTGTGGAAGCGGGTGCCTCCGTGATTGTGGCAGATATTCAGATGAAAAAAGCCGAGGCAGTTGTCGCAAAAATCAACACCCGGTCTGGAGGAGAACAGGCCGTCGCCCTTGAGATGGATGTGACCAATGAAAAGAGCGTCAAGGTTGGTTTCAAAACCGCCGCCCTGTATTTCGGAGGTCTTGATATCTTTATTTCCAACGCAGGCATTGCCCGGTGCGCGGCGGTAGACAAATTAACTCTGAGAGATTGGGACGCATCTCTTGCCGTCAATGCGACAGGCCACTTTCTAACATCAAAAATGGCGTTACAAATTATGAAGGCCCAAGGGCTTGGCGGTGCCATTGTTGTCGTCGCAACCAAGAACGTCCTGGCCCCTGGAAAGGATTTCGGTGCCTATTCTGCCTCCAAGGCAGCACAGGCACAGCTCGCCCGAATTATGGCCATTGAAAATGCTGAGGAAGGGATTCGCGTGAATATGGTGAATCCAGACGGGGTCTTTGAGGAATCGGGTCTTTGGTCTCAGGAGATCCGGGAAGAACGTGCCCGCGCCCACAAGGTCTCCCTCAAAGACCTGGAGGAGTTCTACGCTAGGCGCAATCTCCTGAAAACCCGAATAAGCGCCAAAGACGTCGCCCAATCGGTTCTCTTCTTCGCCTCTGACAGGGCCGCAAAAACAACAGGCGCCATCCTGCCGGTTGATGGGGGCGTAAAAGAGGCCTTTCCTCGCTAAGGAAGCTCTGATTAAGTCTGGGTTGAGTTTTTCAGGAGATAAAATGTTTCGATTCAAGGCGAAAATCGCAGAGGATGGTTCTCGCGAAGCCATAGCCCGCCTTTTTAAAGATTTGCAACGCAGAAGCGGGACATTTTTGCCCTAAAAAAACAATCCATGACTTATTCAGAGCTTCCCTAGTCCTGGAGATCGTCGGTCTTCAGGAGCACGTCCGGTTTCGACCCTCTGCTTTCGCCCTATAGAGGGCCTTGTCGGCACGTGAAATTAGTTCTTCCTGGGATGGAAGCGTTTTTTCATCAGGTTTGAGGACCCCGATCCCAATGCTGCAGATCAGGACGACTTTTTCCGGAAGAAGGCTGGAAGATGCAACGGCCTCCCGTAAACGTTCCGCCACGACCCGGGCTTCACGCCCGTCTGTGTTTGTCATCAGGATCAGAAATTCCTCTCCACCAAATCGGGTTAATGTGTCATAAGGTCGAATGACAGAATCAAAAAGATTTGCCAGGTCTTGCAGGACTTGATCGCCGGCGAGATGTCCAAATCGATCATTGACCGCTTTGAAATGGTCGATATCAATCATAAGAATAGACAAGGGACCATGAAGACGTGCGGCCTTTCCTAACTCCGAAAGAAAGGTCTCATTTAGATAACGGCGATTATAGGCACCCGTCAAGGGATCACGAATCGAGAGGTTTTTGATCTTTTCAAAAACTTGCTGCTTCTGGATGGCAATAACCGCCTGGGTTCCCAATACCGACATGCTTTCCAGAAGGGATGGACGAAAGTCCCGAACCTTGAAATCATCAACATAAAGGATGCCAACCGGTCCTCGTTCAGAAATCAAAGGAACGCCTATGAGCGACCGAATTCCTTCTGTCAGCATCACCGGATTGTTAAAGGTCGGATGCTCGGTGGTATCTGAGATCAAAACAAGTTCATGTCGTGACAGGATATACTCAGCCAAACCTCCGAGACGAACGGGATAAACCGCATTCTGGTAAAAACTTGAGGAAAAACCTTTCGCGCTTACAAGAAAAAGTTCTGCTTGCTCGTTATTGTAGATAGAAAGAGACCCGGCGGGCATTTTCGTCATCCGCATCGCACCTGTGACAATCGCATCGAAGACCTGATCAGAGGTTTCCGACTTGGAAAGCATCAGGCTGATTTCTGAAAGAATCTTCTGTTCACCCAATCGTCTTCGTATATTGACTTCCTGTTCTTCTAACTCCCGGATAACATCCCAGAGGAGAAACGTAACCTGTCCGCTGGCGATATCGAAAGATCTTTTCGGAAAATTGTCTAAGGCCTCTCTAACATGAGGATCCCCTGTCAGCTCAAAGACCAGGTCAACTTCTATCCTCTCCAGAACTTTTATTGGATCTTCAATAAAATAAGGGAGGCCGGCATCACGCGCAAGACAAATCCCTTCCGCTTCAGGATCCTGATCGATCACCCCCACGACCTCAACCCAGTTGGACTGAATGAGTCGGCGCAAGACATTCTTTCCCCCAACGCATGCACCAATAATAACAACTCCATATGTCAAGAATTCTATACCTGAAGCGGATCACATTGACCTCTCTCCTAAAGTAGGTTATAAAGGATGATTCCTTTCGAAGGGAAGTACATCAAAGGGAATATTAAGAAAGACTTAAAGTAGGAGGCTTAATTTGGAGAATACCATCGAGGCCGTGCGTCTGGCCAATGATGCCTTTTATCAGGCTTTTGAGAATCTCGACATTCAGGAGATGGAAGGGCTTTGGTCGAAAAAAGATTATATAAAATGTGTCCACCCGGGCTGGGAAGCGCGTCTTGGCTGGAAAGAGGTTCGGGACAGCTGGGTTGTCATCTTTAATCATACCTATGGGATAAAATTTGAGGTCGATGTCCTCGATATTACCATTCATGGAGAGTGGGGTTGGGCTCTTTGTGTCGAACGGATCTCGACACAAAACGAGGGAAAGTGGGTTAAAGGCAAGGTGATTGGAACCAACCTTTTTGAACGTCAAGATGGGCAGTGGCTCCTCATCCACCATCATGGGTCCCCGCAGCTTATGTTCGAAGAAAAAAATCTAGAGGACTCCCCAAATGGGCACTAGGAGTATGTCGTAGCCTATGGGCCGGATACAGGAAATTGCTTTCTTGGTCTTTGGGCAACTTGCCGTCGGAGGTATCTTCTGGATGTCTCTCCCCTCATTGGAGACGGTCGGGCTCGGGTTCTTTAGAACCAATGGAATCGTCTTTCTCTTGTGCGTCCTTCTCGGCCTGTCCCTTTTCCCAATCCCTTTGTCCGAATGGGGCATGGCGATGTTCCAGTTGAATTGGACCGGGATGATTTTCCTGTTCTTCTCTCTTTTTGTCCTCACTCTTTTTGTCTACAATCTCCGTCTATGGTTTCGCAATCCTCATCACAGCCGAATACTTCTCTTGTCAGCCTCTCTTCTTGGGGCCCTTGCGATCCTGGCCAGTGTCGGGTATTATCTTCCCCAATCATCCGGCCTGGTCCGCGTACTTTCCCTGTCGGCCCAATTTCTGTCCTCCAGCCTCCTGATGGGTGCGGGTGTGCTGGGGATGCTGTTAGGCCATAGCTATCTCACCCGGCCTTCTCTTTCGATTGTCCCGCTCCGAAACCTTGCAAAGCTGTTCATGGTCTTTGTATTTCTAGAGGCGGGACTTACCCTGATCAGTCTCATGATTCTGGTCCCTCCACAGCGCTTAAAAAATGCCCTCCTGATGAATACGATTGAAGGGCTTTATCTCTGGATTCGACTTTTGATTGGAATCGGGGGGCCGGTTATTTTAGCACCGATGATCCTCGAGACGGTCAAGGAAAGGGCAACAATGTCTGCCACAGGTTTACTGTATGTGGCAATGATGATGGTCATTATTGGAGCCATCTTCTCCCGGTTTTTCTTATTGGTCGATGCGACTTTTGTATAATGGAGGCGGTACTGGATGCAAGTACGTGATATAGAGAAGATGAAGGCCTTCTCAGCGGAAAAGATGAAAAAGGTCAAGATGTTTGACTCTGAGCGTATGTTTTGTGATCTGTACTGCTTTGAACCGGGTCAATCACAGAAGACACACCTCCACGAGGGAGAGGACAAGATTTATTACGTTCTGGAAGGAGAGGGTCTCTTCCGTATCGGAGATGAAGAGGTCTGCGTTCGGGAGGGATCGGCAACGATGGCAGAGGCAGGAGTCCTGCATGGCGTGGTCAATCAGGCAACAAACCGTCTGGTCGTCCTGGTCTTCATGGCCCCGAAACCGACACACGCAAAAAACCGATAAGACCAAGCCCTTCAGATAGAGGATCCTCCTGGCAATGAAAAGTTCATCCTAAGCGGGTTCCTTATTGCCGTCCGGTAGAGAAAAGGAGCTAACAATGCCAAATCAACCCGAATCGTATCAAAATGAGAGCCTACGGATCATTGAAAAAGAAATGGGTCCTCATTCCTTCAGCCCGGACCAGCTTGAGGTTGTGAAAGGTGTCATCGCTGCAACAGGCGATTTTGAGTATGCTAAATCAATGACCTTTCATCCAATCGCAGTGGAGGCCGGAATGGCGGCGATCCGCGCCGGCGCCGACATCGTAACCGACATCCAGATGGTTGCGGTTGGGATACCAAAGAGCATACTGGAAAAAACCGGCGGAAGTGTCTGGTGTTTGACCACAGATAACGATGTCGTCAATGAAGCGAGAGAACTCCAACTTCCACGTGAGATCGTTGCGATGAGAAAGGCCACAGAGGAATGCGAAGGCGCCATCTATGTGATCGGAAGTTCGCCGGGAGCACTTTCAGAACTCATCCGACTGGTTCAGGACGGATTGGCCAAACCCTCACTCATCGTGGGCGTTCCGGTCGGGTTTCATTCCGCATCTGAATCGAAGGAAGAACTCCTTAGCATTGCAAAACCATCTATTACCTGTCGTGGCCGTAAGGGAGGCAGCCTTGTGGCCGTGGCGATTATCGAAGCCCTTTTATCATTAACAGTTCATTGAGTATGGATAGCCCTTCCCCCCATTCCTCGATTTTAGAACTCATGAAAATAACGATAAATAAAACAATATTGCCTTTCTGATTCGGTTTCGATATAATCTGGCCAGAACTGGATGGAGAAATTCTCATCATGACAGACCGGAAAACCCTGGATGCACAAAGAATCCTGCTCCAGCATGAAGGACCCATTGAAACATTAGAGGATTATCTCGCGATCGGAGGGTTCCAGGCACTCAAAAAGGCCGTTTCAATGACCCCGATGCAAATCATTAATGAAATTAAAAAATCATTTCTGAGAGGCCGGGGCGGCGCGGGATTTCCTGCAGGGATCAAATGGGAGGGAGTGCATCGGAACAACGACACCATATTGGGACGTGCCCCTCTGAAATATCTTGTGTGTAACTGTTCTGAGGGGGAACCCGGGACCTACAAAGACCGCTACCTCATCCAGAAAAATCCTTACACCCTCATCGAAGGGATGATCATCGCTTCCTACGCAATCGGAACCGTCGATGCGATGATCTGCATCAAGGAAATCTTCAAGAAGGAAATTGCCATTCTGGAGCGGGCCATTCAGGAATGTATTACCGCCGGATACGTGGGTGAAAATGCGATGGGTTCAGGGCATTACCTCCCACTCAAACTGACATTTGGTCCGGATTCCTACCTTTTGGGGGAAGATCGAGCACAGTTGGAAGTAATTGAGGGAAAACCGCCATGGCCCCGCGCCAAGGGAATCATTCCGGTCTACGTCGGTCTTTACGGCCAACCGACGGTTGTAAATAATGTTGAAACCCTCGCCACAGTTCCCCACATCATCGGCAAAGGGGCGGATTGGTTTAAATCGATCGGCACCGCCGATACCCCGGGGACCATGATTTTCACGCTCACAGGCGATATCAATAACCCCGGCATGTATGAGCTGCCGATGGGAACCCCCTTGCGGACATTGATTGATGTTTACGGTGGCGGACCCAAGATGGGGCGGCGCGTGAAGGTGGTCTTTTCCGGCCCCACAAATTCTGTCATCCCGGCAAGTAAGCTCGACACGCCTCTCGATTTCGGGTCGATGAGAAAAATACCCTCCGGCCTTGGATCGGGTGGCTTTATCGTTTACGACAATACGGCTTGCGTCCTCAAGGCAGGCCTGGATTTTGCGAAGTTTCTTGCGATTGAGTCTTGCGGCCAATGCTCCTCATGCAAGACCGGAACAGGCAGGATCGTCCGCGGCCTTGAGTTATTGGAAGAAGGCCGCGCGACGGAAGAGTCCGTCCTGGCCATCCTGGAAGACTGTGAACATATTAAAGGATCAGGACATTGCTATCTCTGTACTGAACCGGGGCTTGAAATCGGGAGCATCTTGCACCATTTTCCTGATGATGTCATTGAACATCTCGAATACGGATGCTTAAAAGACCGACATCCTACTATGCCGAAGATCAAGAGTTTTGATGAGGAAACAAATACCTTTACTTTTGATGAAGGCTACTTCGATCGGTGTCTCACCGAAGGCAAGCTGGTCAATTACCCCGGTTAAGCCTTCATCCGCGTCAAGAATATCCAGAGTAACCATTCGGCTTCCAAAAGAGTTCGCCCTGAGTCCATCATACCCGCTCAGCCACCAAGATGACTTGACACCCTTCCCCTCCAATCGGTATGATCCTGTTCTACCTGTAAAAGTAAAGGCTTACCATGATTTGGCATCAAGGGTTTCGCGTTTTTTCTCTGCGATTTTTTTTGGTACTTTTTATCCTCTCTCTTCCACTTTTCCTTGGTCTGAGTCTTGCCTCTGAGCCAGATCCTTCCTTGCAGGAAAATACCGCGCCCAGCCTGCAGACCGATATTTATTTCGGGACAGAAGGCGTTGTTTCGGGTCCGCCCGCACCGACATTGTCTTATCCAGACAACTACGGAGGCGGGGGACAAATCAACAGCCGTTCCGTCCTCTGGATTTTCATCCAGCAACACTTCTTCCTGGGAAGTTTTATCCTCGGGGTTCCCATGATCGCCTGGATGCTCGAGTTCTTTGGCCTTTTTCGGAAAAAAGGAACGGACCCCGCTGAAAAACACGATCGGCTCGGACAGGATATCATGCGGACCTGCCTCCCTTTTTATCCCCTGACGGTTCTTACGGGGTTCGCCCTGCTTGGTGTATTTTTCTTTTTGTATTCAGGGTTTTCTCACTATATGACCTCAGTCTTCAAACCGGTGATCTCTCTTTATGTCGTCGTTTTCTTTCTCGAGACCCCTTTTCTCTACGCCTACACTTTGACATGGAATCGATGGAGGCGGGGCCGTCTTAAGTGGCTCCATTTCGGCCTTGGCGGCCTGACCTGTCTCAATGGACTGGCGATTATTTACCTTGCAAATGCCTTGATGGCTTTTATGATGTCGCCGGCGGGAATCAGTGCAAAGGGAGCTTACCTGGGAAATATCTGGAATGCGGTCAATACCCCACTCTGGAATCCACTCAATGTCCACCGGATTCTTGCCAGTGTTATGTTCAGCGGGGCCGTCCTCGCAGCTTATGCAGCTTATCAGATGCTCACCACACGTGACCCGGAGAAAAAGGCCCATTATGACTGGATGGGCCACATCATGATCATGATCTCCATCACCAACCTCTTTATTCTCCCGATCGCCGGCTACTGGTTCGCAAAGGCTATTTTTATCTATCGTCAACGGATGGGCATGACCTTGATGGGCGGAAAGCTCAGTTTGCTTTTTGTGATGCAGGCCACGCTGATCGGACTGATCTTCATGGCGGTGACCTACTACCTCTGGCAGGGGACCAGCCGGATGCAGGGATCGGAACGGTACAGGCATCTTGCGAAGTACATGATGGTTGTTTTTCTCATCGCCTTCCTAATCTGGACGACACCGCATACCATTCCCGCCAGCCAGGGAGAGATCCAGGCCATGGGAGGCGCACAGCATCCTGTTGTCGGATATTATGGAACGATGGCGGCCAAAAATGCGGCCATCAATACGATGATCTTAAGCTTCGGCCTCTGTTTCATCATCTTCAAACGCTGCAACAAGCAGATGACCATTGCCTGGTCAAGGTGGGGAAACGCGGCGATGATCGCACTGTTTGCGATTGCGGAAGGCTTCATCATCTATTACGGAATTTATGGATTTTTCGTTCCGGCCAACGTCCGGGTTAAGATGGCCCTTCCGCAATTTGCTGTCACCATGGGTGCATTGGTCATCGGGGCGATCTTAAACAGGGCAATGCTCAGAAAATCAAAATCCATCGGTCCGATTCGATGGGGAAAACTCCCCCTTGGCGGGACTATTTCCCTTTTCTCCCTGGCCTTCTTTATTACGACAACGATGGTGCTGATGGGCTACATCCGCTCTTCGGTTAGACTTGATTGGCATGTCACTGAAATTTTAAAAAACACCACCCCCTGGGCGGGAACACCGACCCTGACCTATGCCATTGGGATGGTGATGTTCAACGTCTTTCTCTTTTGGGTCATCACCTTCTTCATCTTCCGGTCCGGGAGAACGCGCAGTATCTTTTCCTTCCCCATACAGGCAGAGGGCGTGACCACAAACACAGAGACAAAGAATCTTCCTTCCGAGTTCATCCCCAAATAGCTTGTAACAATTCAGCAGCCTTCAGTCAAAAATCCACCAATTCCATGATTTCGATTTCGGCTCGCTCTCCGCAAACAGGTTCGAAGTGAGCGGGACGGGACGGGCTGCCAGATCTTCCACGACGCCCTTGGCCACTTTAACCGCCTTGACCAGACCTGCCGGATCAATCTTGTCCGCCGTATCTGAAGGACGATGAAAATCAGAGGTCACCCCGCTCGATATCTGAACGGCCGGAATTCCGACGTCCAGAAAACTCTTTTGATCGCTTGAACCAAATTTGTCTGAATTCGTCGCGACCGGCACCCCGGCCTTAAAACCCGCTTCTCTGAACAGGCGGGTCCACTCCCGCGCCGAGCCAGTGCCATAAACGATCAGATCTTTCTCTCCCAATCGGCCCACCATATCAATATTCACCATCCCGATGATTTTATCGGCCTTAAATGGCTCTGGATAGGCTGCATAATACTTTGATCCAAGCCGTTCCACCTCTCCAGCGGAAAAAGCGACAAAAATCACCGGGCGCTCAAGCGGGGCTCCTAAGGCCAGGACCCGGGCGAGTTCTAAGAGAACGGCAATGCCGCTTGCGTTATCATCGGCACCCGGATGGATCTTTCCCTCATTTCCTTCATAGCCCTCCAGCCAACCCAGTCCGAGATGGTCATAGTGGGCACCGACAATGATCCCCTGATCAGACCACTCCAACCGGGACCCGGGAATATAACCGATCACATTCTTCAGGGGAACTTTCCTCCCCAATCTTCCCCCGTCTTCTCTCCATACCTGGATATAGCTCGAAGCAATATCACCGGCCGGTTTCAGCCCCGCCTTCCGGAAGGCCTTAGCAATAAAATCTGAGACCAGATCCAACTCCGGCGTAGCAAAGCCTCGCCCTTTCAGGACGCGGTCGGTCATAAAACCGATCTCTTTCATCATTCGAGTACTTGAAACAACAGGGGGCAATACAGCCAAAGCATGTCGGGGAGCAAGTTCTCCTCGAGACCCACGCCTCGCTTTTCCGCCATCCGTCTGTTTGATCCTCACCGAGATCGGGGAGCGCTTCACCGGCCATTTCCCTTTCACAACATTGATCGGGTCCTTCCCCTTAAAAGCAAGATAACCATATTGTCCATAATGTTGAAGTTTTCTTCCCAGGCTGCCGAGGGATGCCGGATTATCCACGGCCATCCAGGCCAGGGCAAGATTTTTATTCCCTGGATGGCGTGCCGCAAGAACAAGGCTATGACCTCTGCGGGGAACCTGAACCCGGCCAATTCGGGCCATGGCACTCGTCATCACAAAATTGTATCTCCTCAATTGAGCCAGGGCCTTGTGCTGGAACCTGTTTTCCCAGCCAAAGAGCCAGACCGCACGGTCATCCGGCAGCGCATCTACCTCATCGTCCCATTTTATCTCGAGCGCTCCCTGATGGGACATTTTCCATTTCTGCGCCAATCTTTGGTATCCGCGGCGGACCCTGTCGCGAGCCGTTGAAGGCAGGAGAATCACAACGGACTTCGCACCAAACATCTGGGAAATAGAGGGTGGTGCCTCTTCAGGGTCCAAGCGCCGAAAGAGATCATATTCCGGATCAAGATCAAGGCGCAGAGGTCTTTCGGGAATCTGAATGGACAGATCAAGCGTCTTGTTCTTCATTAAAATTGTTGTCTGGTAGGCTTCTTTCCGGCCTTCTAGCGTCACGGCAAGGGGAAGTTCCAGTCGATAAGGCAGCCTTTTTTGCTTCTGCCTGATTATCGCGGTCAGGAGGTAGCCTTCTTCATTTTTCGTGGCTTTCGCACGGCTGACTTGTAAGCGGGGTGCACCGGGACGGGTCACCCACTGCTCAAATTCAAAATCAAGATCCAGACCGGACGCACGACTGAAAGCGTGTTTAAGATCGGTGAATGAGGCTCGCCTGAACTTGTTTTCATGAAAAAATTCCCGCAAGGCCTCGATGAAAACCTCGCCGCCGACTTTGAGCCTCAACATGTGAAAAAAAGACATGGTCTTCCCATATCCGATCGCTTGGGAGACCGTATCGTAGCGCTCCTGAAACTCCGTGAGCGGAAAGTCCTTTCCTTCTTCCACATAATCGGTATATTTCTGCAGCGCCGCATGCCGTGATGCCTTTCCTCCCCCATGCTGCTCCTGTACCAGATAATCGGCCAGATAGGTCGTCAGCCCCTCGCTCCAGTTACCGGTCTCCCTGTCAACATAAACACCATTTCCCCACCAATTGTGCAAAATTTCATGAGGGTAGGAAGAGTGTAGAATAAATGGGAAACGGATGATCTTTGAACCCAGGAGCGTGAAGGAGGGCATTCCATAGCCTGTTTCCCAAAAATTCTCAACCAGGGCAAACTTCGGATAGGGATAGGGACCGAGCAATTTCTCATACATTTCGAGGTATTGCTCCGTCACCTCCAGATATCTCTGTGCCAAATCAGAGTCCGGGGTTCTGAGAAATACCATGGCGATGACCTTCCCCGCCTGCCGCAGATATTCACTCCACTCTCCAGCAACAAGGTAGATTTCCTCCTGAGGCTCAGGCGATACCCAGCGGACACGGACAAGGTTCTCCTCGCTGGAATATGCTTCCCGCCCTCCCTGGCTTACCGCATTCCATCCTTTCGGAAGTGTAAGATTGAGGGAGAATGTGACCAGGTCCGCGTAAAACCAGGGATACCAAAAGGTTTCACCGGAGAGAAAGACCCCTTCTTTTGATATTATTCCGGGGGTTCCGGCTGACCCGGCGGAACTCTCTTCGTCTTCCAACATCAGGGGATGGTTGATCACACCTTCATACGTCATAACGAATTGACGCAATCCGATCGGAAGTTTCACCGTATAGTGTTCAAGGCGAATACCAGCACCACCGCCCCCGCCACTCAGGCCAAAACCCAAGGGTTTAGGATCTTCCTTTTCATAGATGATCTTTACGCCAGCGGTCTGAGATGTAGGCTGTAAACCCCTGTGAAGGAGAAAATGAAAATTCCCTTCCGGATCAGGGAGAATGGATCTTGGGAGGGTAATCGTGTCTTCAACCTGAAGATAATGTGTTTCGGGATTCATCATGACATTTATTTCATGATGAATGGGCTGCTGCGCCTGGAGCGTCCCCGGTAAAAAAGTAAGAAGTGCGATGATAGCAGACCAGAAAATAAAATATTTGAAGAACCCCGCCTCAAAAGGACGGGGATTGCGCTCGCTGTACGTGTTCATCGAGGACCTCCTGAATTCACGGGACAAGAACCCCTACCCTTCCCTGGATAGGGAGGAAGGCATGCTCAGGATCACGGTATTCTCATTCAATTATACTGTAATGATACTGTATATTTCGAAAGATGCCCCGGAGTCAAACTGAATCAGGCCATATAATGATTTTTTCGAACATTAATGGATATAATCGTGGTCTCATTCTTTTCCAACACACATCATCTGACCTGACGCTCAGAATAAACTTGAGGAAGATCCAGTTCATACGACTCTTTACAAGTTTCCACCCAAAACTGGATGGATAGAGGGCTTGTAATCGCTTATTTTTTGGGATAGAATGTGGTAAAGACTCGTTAATTATTGAGTTCATCTCAACTGAAAGGAGCTGTCATGTTTAGAAGGGCAATGATCATTGTTTGGGTTGCACTTTGGTTGCCGGGGGTTGCACTCGGGGCAGGGTCATCCAACGACCTGGAAAAAGGTGTTCAACTCCTGGAACTGTTCCAGTCAACCTTTATTAATATTTCAGAGAGGGTGAAACCCTCCGTCGTCAACATCTCCCCTTCCGGCACGGTGACATCCACTCCCAGCAAACCACGCAATTCCCCACGGGAGGCCCCGCCAGGCTCTGGATCAGGGGTCATTATTGATAAAGCAGGCTATATCGTCACCAACAATCATGTGGTCGGTGATGCGAAAGAAGTAGAGGTCCGCCTCTCTGATAAATCGACGTTTAAGGGGACAGTGGTCGGAAAAGACAAAGATACAGATCTCGCCTTGATCAAGATTGATGCCGGAAAAGATTTACCCTTCGTCGCCTTGGGTGATTCCAGCAAGATCAAAGTTGGCCAATGGGTGATTGCAGTGGGAAACCCCTTTGGCTTGGATCGTACCGTCACTGTAGGCGTCATCAGCGCTTTGGGGAGAGAAAATGTCAACCTTTCCCGCTATGAAGACTTTATACAGACAGACGCCTCCATCAATCCCGGCAATTCGGGGGGGCCCCTCTTTGATATCCGAGGAGAAGTGATCGGAATCAATACTGCAATCATCAACTTCGCACAAGGCATTGGGTTTGCCATCCCATCCAACATGGTCAAATCAATCACAGCGCAACTCAAAACGTCGGGAAGGGTAACTCGGGGCTGGCTCGGGGTCGGAATACAACCCTTGACACCTGAGTTGGCAAAAAATTTCGGTGTTAAAGAGGGAGTTGGGGTCCTGATTAATGAGGTTTTTGAAGGAGACCCTGCCCACAGGGGGGGGATCAGACCCGGAGATATCATTCTTGAGGTCAATGGGGAGAAGGTAGACACGCCCAGCACCTTGGCTCGTGTGATCGCCGGTTTCATCCCCGGAGAAAAAACTCGTATTCTGGTTTTACGTGACGGGAAGGAAACAATAAAGTTCATCGAGTTAAAGGAAAGAAAAGATGACGCCGTCACAGCCTCTATCCCCAAAACACCCGAAGCCTTTATGGGCCTGAATATTGAGGACCTTACTCCCGAGTCCGCGAAAAAATTTAAAATCAAAGGAAAGAAGGGCGCCATTATCATGAAGGTGGAACCCGGAAGCACAGCTGAAGCAGAAGGCCTGAGAGAAGGAGACCTCATAAAGGAAGTGAATCGCAGAACAATAAATACTGCAGAAGACTTCAGCAAAGCGATGAAAAACATAAAGAAAGGCGAGGCGGTCTTGTTGCGTGTCTCACGTGAAAATCGTGCCTTCTTTATCGTTCTGAAACCTCAGGGCTAGTCATTTCCACCCTGATTATCGTCTCTGAAACGAAAAAGCCCTTCCGAAATCCGGAAGGGCTTTTTCTAGATTTACTGGTTTTGTGGAGGAGGACTCTCACCTCTTCTTCGGTTATAACTTGTCGGATCAAGAGGAACGAGGACCGATACTTTTGTCCCTTTTCCGAGCTCCGATTGCACATCAATAAGCCCTCGATGTTCTTCAATAATATGCAGACACATCATAAGACCCAACCCAGACCCCTCATTTCTTTTTGTTGTAAAAAAAGGCTTGAATAGTTTACCGATGTTTTCTTCTGATATTCCAATCCCTGTATCCTCAACGATAATATTGACTCGATTTTGATCCACTTCATCCTTGCCTAGAGAGGTAGAAATCAGGATATGACCTTGTTCCGTCCCTTGAATAGAATTCAACATGATGTTCAAGAACACCTGTCTCAACTTCCCATGATCTGCAACACAGGCGGGAAGATCTGGAGACAGGTTCCGTTGGATCTTAAGTCCCTTTTTTTTCGCTTCGTTGTCAAGGAGGGTAATTGTCTCTTCGATGAGCAGGTTGATATCGATTCGACGTAGATCGAGCGTTTCCTCTTCCGGATTTTTTGAATAGTGAAGGAGACGGCTGATCAGTTGTTGTATCCGTTGAGTTTCACCGAGTGCGACATTATAAAATTTGACCCAGAATTCACTGTCTTTTTTTGCTTCGTCATATTTTTCAGGAATCATCTGTAAAAAAGTTTTAATCGCCACCAAAGGATTATTAATCTCATGCGCCATCCCGGCCGCAAGGGTCCCAATGGCCGTTAAGCGATGGGTCCGAGCGATCTTATTAAGCGTCTCCATCTTTTCTGCATAAAGAAGATCACGTTCTTTCATCAAATAATATCGCTCTATCCCTTGAATCAGGGTCTGAGTGAGTTCATCCACATTATAAGGCTTTGCAATATATCGATAAATCTCTCCCTCATTCATTGTCTTTCTTACCCGTTCCATATCCTTGTAGGCCGTGATGAGCATTCGAACAGTATCAGGATGTTTTTCTGCGATCCGTTGAAGCAATTCAACCCCGTTCATATCAGGCATCTCTTGATCGCTTATAATCAAGGCAAGATCAGGATGGTCATTAATGAACTGCAAGGCCTCCGCACTCGTATTCGCCGTATAGACGGTAAACTCTTCCTTAAAGAGGTCTTTGAACGCAATGAGCGCCGAGGCTTCAGCATCAACAAACAGGATTGGATAATCTTTATATTGAAATATTTCCTGCATCGCATTTTCCTTCAACGGAATTGAACTTCACCAGCCTAAATATTAAGTGCGTTTTTTAACTTTCGTAACTGGGACGAGCTAGACATGTTTGACGGGAAGAGATTTTTTGTCACAATTCAGTCACAATCAGCGATCGTGTTAGAGGGATGAAGGGTCTAATATCTTGATTTATTTGGTGGAGCTGGGGAGGATCGAACTCCCGACCTCCTGATTGCGAACCAGGCGCTCTCCCAGCTGAGCTACAGCCCCATTGGATCAGGAAGACAGGAAAGGAGGTTAAGCTATTCCCCCCCCAAATGTCAACTTTCCAGGAAGCTTTTCCTTCTGAAGAACCCTGCAGAGGGACGAGGATTGCGCTCGCTGTGCATGTTTATAGGAATCCAGGGTCAACCTTACCTCACAGAAGAACCCTGTTTCTGCTTCCTACCGTCATCCTCCCAATGGTCTTGTTCAAGAGATTCTGCCTCGGAAGAAAGGACAGGAGCGGCCCTCTCCGTTCACCGAGCTTCCGTAACTGCTCCTTGATGCCCGGGTGGTCCTCATCTATTCGTAAGCCTTTATAAAAAGAGGATATCGCCTTTCTTTTTTTGGCCCCCTTCAGATAAGCAATTCCGAGGTAGTAAAAAGATTGCGGTCGAAACGGCTCTAAGGTAACGGCACGTTCGCAATATTGAATCCCCTTATCAGTGTGACGTCCCGCCATCGCCAGACAAAATCCATAGATGGATAGAAATTGCGGTGGAACACCCTTGCCCCCTTGACTGGACAATTCCTTGTGGGCCTGATTGAGTGAACCCAGGGCCTTGCCCCATTTTTTCTCTCTGATGTAAACCCCGGCCAACTCAACATATTCCTTGTAAGTCATGTTCTATCCTCCATATGGACAGCGGTTCCGACTACAGAAATAAGAAGCACCTGAAGGTCCATTTTCTGAAAATTAAAAGATGTCGCGATAACGGCATTTGCCCCGAGTAAGGCCGCCTCTCCACGCAAATCCCGAAGAACCGTCAACATGCCCTTCTTTAACTCTCCTCGATAATGCGCCTTCATCCCACTCTGCTCAGAGTGGGATGAAGGCGTCTCACCCAGTTCGATGACGATATCGGCACTGATCAAACCAAAATAGCTTGTAATCCGTTTTCCCTCAATCCTTTGCGTCGTCGTCACAAGAATTAGTTGTGTCTTTTCTTTTCGAATCTCTTCTTGTCTCGCCGTAACCTGACGAGAGGGTTCTTCTCTCTGAGGTTTGGACGGAAGGATTCTGGAAGGAATTTCCTTCTTCTCAGGCCCCTTTGGCTTAGTTTTAGATTTCACCACTTCTTTATGTGGTATAAGCTGATTGGAAGAGGGTTCCGGGCGGGTCGTTTTTTTCTCCACAGGCCGGGGAAGAGACTCCCCATACGGAACCTCTTCCGGGAGCGAGACCTCCTCTGGGAGAGAGTCCTCCGGAGGAGGCATGATCGGTCGGTCTTCTAAAGCAATCTCGGATCCCCCGCCCGTATCCTCATCAGGCACCATACTCGTATAACATTGTATGCACTGGTTCGCTTCCCGCTGCTGACATCCACAGACAGGACAAATCATGGAGAGTCCTTTACAGGGAAGTTCTCTGCTTTATTTAAAGAGTCCGGCACAATACACACTCTTCTTCCATCAACCCCTAGACTTCTATCGGAAAAAGACCGAATTACTTCAGGAAAAAGCCGATGTTCCTCACGAAGAATCCGTTCGGATAAGGAATCTTCCGTGTCGTTTTCCCTCACGGGAACCGCTGCTTGCGCGATAATCGGGCCATGGTCCATCTCCTCATCGACAAAATGAATCGTACACCCGCTGACTTTTACACCATGTGACAAGGCCTGCCGCTGGGCATGCAATCCCGGAAAGGCAGGGAGAAGGCTGGGATGAACATTCATGATACGGTAAGGATAAGCACTGATCAACATCCCCGTAAGCAAACGCATATAACCCGCCAGGATCACCAGACCAACCTGATGGGCTTTGAGTATCCGGGATAATTCGGTGTCATAGGCCTTTTTGTCGGGATAGCTGGAGGGGTCAACATAGAGCCTTGGAATGTGATGCTTCTTAGCACATTCCAGGGCCCCGGCCTCCTTCTTGTTGCTCACCACAACACCAATCTTCGCGCTTAACCGCCCAGATTCAATCGCGTCTATGATTGACTTCAAGTTACTCCCGCGGCCCGAGGCAAGGACCCCGAGCACCAATTGGTCCCCGGAATAAGAAAGCGCCTCGAATGACCCGGTATCAGACATAACGCACCTCTTGATCGCCGCGAATAACCTCCCCGATCAAAAATGCCTGCTGGCGAAGCCTTTTGAGAAGGGACAGTGCTTTATCAAGATCACCCGGTGAGACAACCAGAACCATGCCGATTCCCATATTGAAGTAAGTATACATCTTTTCCGTATCGATTCGGCCCGATTTCTTTAAGATTTCAAATATGGGAGGCACCTTCCACTGATTCCGTCTAATCAGTGCGGCGCAGCCCTCCGGCAAGACTCTCGGAATATTTCCTGTTAAACCACCGCCGGTAATATGGGCCGCCCCTTTTATTTTTATACGCTGTTTCAGTTTCAGAAAGGCCTTCACGTAAATAATAGTCGGGGTCAACAACACCTCTCCCAGGGTCCCGTCCAAGTCCGGTAAGCGATCTTGGATCTTCATCCCCTTCTTCTCAAAAAGCACTCTCCGAACCAAAGAATATCCGTTGCTGTGAAGACCTGAGGAGGCAAGTCCGATTAAGAGATCCTTCGGCCGAATCTTTTTGCCATGGATGATCTCTTTCTTTTCAACAACACCGACAGAAAATCCTGCCAGGTCATATTCCCCCTTCGGGTAGAAGGACGGCATTTCAGCCGTTTCTCCACCAAGAAGCGCACAGCCGGCCTGCCGGCATCCCTCGGAGATTCCTTTCACAACGGCCAGCATCTTTTTTGGAAGAAGTTTCCCGCATGCCAGATAATCCAAAAAGAAAAGGGGTTCTGCCCCGGAGACAATGATGTCGTTGACACACATTGCCACGAGATCAATCCCAACCGTGTCATGGCGGTTCGCCATGAAGGCCACCTTCAATTTTGTCCCAACACCGTCCGTTCCAGAAACCAAAACCGGGTTTTTGTATCTCTTTGCACGGAGCGCAAAGAGGCCGGAGAATCCGCCCAGCTCCGTCAAGACCTCTGGCCGGAAGGTTGATCGTGCCATCGGGGAAATCTCGCGGACAAAGCGATCTCCGGCCTTAATATCGACACCGGAACTCTTATAGGTCATTCCTGCCATAACGCCCTTCGAATCACAAGAAAGAGGATTGATATGTGGAGAATGTCCGCACCAATATCAACTGTAGTTCCCCGCCCAGGAAGGAGAAAATTTAATTCCCAATGTGTGTTAGAAACCCTTGATAGTGTAACGAATCAGGATGCCGCTATTTTTCTCCATGGCGGCATCCTGATTCGTTACATGACAGTTATAACCAAATCTGACTAGGAAGGAAAGGACATAAGCAGGTAAAAATGTTAGAAAATGCCCTTATCTTCCCTATCTTCCGATGCAATACGTGATTCTGCTTAGTATAAGCGCTCAGTCGGGGGAATATGTGTGATGTTCACCGCTGCGTAGTCCAGGCGGGGACCTTGATCACTTTGATAAGCGAGGGTATGTTTCATCCAATCCTGATCATTGCGATCAGGAAAATCTGTACGGGAATGGGCCCCTCTCGATTCTTCCCGTGAACAGGCACCGACTGCGATTATTTCTGCGAGGTCCATGATCGAGTAGAGTTGTAAGGCCTCAACCAGCTCCAGGTTGAATATCTTCCCACGATCCTGTAGGTAGATATTTTTCAATCGGGAACGGACCCCTTTAAGTTTCCGTTTCCCCTCCTCCATCCGCTCACGACTTCGGAGAATCCCGAAGTGTTCCATCATGATCTTCCCAACTTCCTTCCGGATTGCGACAACCCGCTCGCCATCCTTACGGGAGATCAGCGATGCAATCCGTTCCCGATCCCGCTCCAGCGCCTGGGCGGAGAAATCAATCTGTTTTGTACGCTCTGCATACTCAGCTGCATAGTGGCCGGCCCGGCGCCCAAAAACAATCGTCTCCATCAGCGCATTCCCACCGAGACGGTTCGCCCCGTGGATTGAGATACAGGCACATTCCCCGGCGGCATAGAGTCCCGGCATCGGCGTTTCACAACGGGTATTGGTCCGAATACCTCCCATCGAATAGTGTACACCCGGTCGGATCGGTATCGGGGCTTCTACCGGATCAACACCCGCGTAGGTCAGGGACAGCTCCCATATTTGGGGGAGACGTTCCATAATTTTGTCCTTCCCAAGGTGCCTCAGATCCAGCATCACGCAGCCATCCACACCCCGCCCTTCCATGATCTCCTGGTATTCCGCCCGCGAAACAACATCCCGGCAGGCCAACTCCATCGCGTTCGGGGCGTATTTTTCCATGAAACGCTCTCCGCGGGAATTAAAAAGGTATCCTCCCTCCCCGCGCGCCCCTTCGGTGATTAAGATTCCGGAATCTTTTAGCGTGGTGGGATGAAACTGGACAAACTCCATGTCCTGGAGAGGAAGTCCGGCCCGGTAGGCCATAGACATTCCGTCGCCGGTGTTGATCAATCCATTTGTAGAAATCAGATAGACACGCCCGTAACCACCTGTGGCAAGAATAACCGCTTTGGCCCGAATCACTGAGAGTTCGCCCGTCAAAAGATTGAGGGCAACCACTCCGCAACAATGACCCTCTTCGACAACGAGCGATGTCACATACCATTCCTCATAAACGTGGGTAGCCCGTTTCGTCAACTGCTCGTAAAGGAGGTGCACCAGGGCGTGGCCTGTTCTGTCGGCGACATAACAGGTCCGGGGAAATCCAAGTCCGCCAAAATTTCGCTGAGAGATTTGTCCGTCCGGGTCACGCGAAAACAGGGCTCCCATTCGCTCCAGCTCCATGATGTCACCCGGCGCAGACTTACAGAGGATCTCGATGCCGTCCTGATCTCCCAGCCAGTCGCTCCCCTTGACGGTGTCATACATATGCGACTCCCAGGAGTCTTCAGATTTGACCGCCGCATTGATTCCTCCCTCGGCCGCAACGGAATGGCTCCGTACCGGATGGACCTTTGAAATAATACCGACATTAAGATGGGAAGGAATGGCCACCGCAGCCCGCATTCCAGCCAATCCGGCCCCGACAATTAAAACATCATGTGACTGCATTGTTCTCCGATTCATATCGAACATTGAGCTGTTTTGCCGCCTGGACCTCGTTCATGCGACCCACTGTACGGTGATGGGGCGCTTCCAGAAGTTTCTCCGGTGTCTGATCGATCTCTTTACGAATCTCAAGCATCGCGGCAACAAAGGCATCGAGCGTCTCGCGCGACTCGCACTCTGTCGGCTCGATCATCAGGGCCTCCGGCACAATGAGGGGGAAGTTCACAGTCGGCGGATAAAATCCATAGTCAATCAAGCGTTTTCCAATATCCCAGGCATGGATGCCTTTCTCTCGAAAGACCTTGGCAGAGATAATAAACTCATGCATACAGGAACGGTTCATCGGAACGGGATAGTCTCCTTCCAGTTTCTTTTTTAGATAGTTGGCATTGAGGATTGCATTCCGGCTCACGGCAGATAAACCGACCGCACCCAGCCGACGGATATAGGTGTAGGCACGGACCAGGATTCCAAAGTTTCCGTAAAAGCCGTGGACGCGGCCGATTGACTGAGGACGATCTGATTCAAGAAGGTAGCCTTCCTCTTTCTTTTGAATGACCGGGAAGGGCAGATAAGGAATCAGGGCGGCCGCAACGCCCACCGGTCCTGCGCCCGGCCCCCCACCCCCATGAGGGGTTGAAAATGTTTTGTGGAGATTAAAGTGGACGAGATCAAAGCCCATATCCCCCGGGCGTGTCAGACCGAGGAGGGCGTTCAGATTCGCCCCGTCGAGGTACATCAGCGCGCCGGCATCATGGACAATTCGGACGATTTCTTCGATCTGTCGTTCAAACAGTCCGAGCGTATTGGGATTAGTCAGCATCAGCGCGGCCGTATCTTCATCGACCACCTTGGCCAGGTCATCAACATCGAGAAGGCCATTGCGGTTGGACCGGACCGTCTGAACTGTAAATCCGGCGAGATGGGCGCTGGCCGGATTCGTCCCATGGGCCGAATCGGGAATCACTACTTTTTTCCGTATCCGGCCTTGCTGCTGATGATAGGCCCGCGTAATCAGCATGCCGGTAAGTTCTCCCTGAGCGCCCGCCGCAGGTTGGAGGGAAATACCCGCCATGCCGGAGATCTCGGCCAGCATCTGTTCCAGTTCATAGATCAGTTCCAGGGCCCCTTGAGACGCTTCCCTCGGCTGGAGGGGGTGCACCTGGCTGAATCCGGGAAATCGCGCCACGTCTTCATTAATCTTGGGATTGTATTTCATGGTACAGGACCCCAGCGGATAAAACCCGGTATCCACCCCGTAATTGTCCTGAGAGAGGCGGGTATAATGGCGCATAAGCTCATTCTCACTGACCTCTGGCAAGGGAAGAGGGATCTCCCGCTGAAATTCCTTCGGGAGAACCTGATCGACCGAAAACCCTTCGAGCGCTTCAGTTGGAAAGGTCACGGCCCGCCTCCCTTCCACGCTCTTTTCAAAAATAAGCCTCTCCGCCATACACTCTCTCCTATCGTCTCACACGTCCGTAGGCCATCTGAAGGGCCACCAGACTCTTCGCGTCCCGGATTGTCTGGTCTTCAATCTTTTGCATCACCTCAGGAAAAGGCATCTCAACGATTTCAATCACCTCATCCTCTTCAAGCCTTTGGGGACAAAGACTCAAGCCTGTCCCCAGATAAAGATGAATCTGTTCATCGCAAAATCCCGGGGCAGTAAAAATTGTCGTCAATTTTTCCAGATGGGCAACACGGTAACCAATCTCTTCTTCAACCTCGCGTCTCGCACAGGTTTCAGGCGATTCTCCTGCTGAAAGTTTCCCCGCCGGTATTTCATAGAGATACCCCCCCGCCGCATATCTGAATTGACGGATCAGGATCACAACACCGTCTTCACGGAGCGGAACGACGGCTGAGGCGCCCGGATGACGGACAATATCCAATTCAATGGTTAAGCCGTTCGGGAGATCAACCGTTTCAACAAAAAGCCGGATCGCGTCGCCTCGGTAGATCTCCTTCTTCATCGGGATGATTCCGTGGGAAGGCCCAAACCCGCAAGATCAATCACCGCCGCAGCCAGGGTCCGTGCGATCGCTGCGATAAAGGAAAGATCCAGTGTCTCCAGGCAGTCACTCTTTTGATGATAGTGTGGATTTCTGAAATCAGCGATATCTGTCAGCATCACCGCCCGATATCCCTGATCCCAGAACGGGACATGATCCGACCGCCTTGCATCTAGGAAAAGTGCCCCATTCCCAGGAACCAGCAAAGAGATCACGGGAAGAGAAGGACTGTAGCATACTGCAGCCGACTCAAAGGCTTCCTTGATCTGTGCCGCCCTTTCATTTCCAACGAGACCGATAAAATCTCCCTGATACGGGAGAGAAAAGGGAAAACCCGCAGGGGTCCGTTGTGATCCCGGCCGGCGGTCAGTGTAACCGACACACTCCAGGACAATTTCTCCCCACAGTGGAAGCTTGTTTTTGCGGATCTCTCTGACATAATGCCGACTTCCAAGAAACCCCGTCTCTTCCATTGAAAATGCAACGAACTGGAGCGTCCGTCTCCCCCGCATGGGCGAAAGAATCCGCGCCACCTCCAGAAGGACCGCCAAACCACTCGCATTGTCATCCGCGCCATCTGTCTCAACGACCGTATCATAATGCGCCCCCACATCAAGAACCTCCTGGTCGGCACGGCTCCCGGACTGGCTGCCAATCAAATTCACATACGCCTTTCCCTCATCTCCTCCAAAGTATTCTTCGATCGGATCAAGACCAAGCTGTTTCATCCAGCTCAGGATATAATCGGCAGCCGCTTGAAGCGCTTTCGGCGCTTCCGTGGGGTGTCTCGTTCCCACCAGCTTCTTGAGATGGCCCAGAAGTCGCGCTTCGGAAATACCGGGAACCCATTCAGCGACTTCAGTCTCTTTCATATTGGCAACTTGTTCCGCATCGACCATCGTTCCGAATTGTCTAAGAAGCCGCTTGTATCTTTTCCACAAGCTGGTCGATCTCTTCTGACTCGTGCTGTTCGGTCACACAAATCAAAAGATGGTTCTCTAATTCAGGATAATACGCCCCCAGGTCAATCCCGGCAAAGAGTCCATCACGGGAAAGGTCCTCTAAAAAATTAGCAACCGGAAATGGCAGACGGAATACAAATTCTTTAAAAAATGACCCGGAGAAAGGGGCATCAACCCCAGGAATTTCTTTAATCTTCTCATGGGCCGCATGGGACTTTGCCAGACAAAGGAGGGCCACTTCACGAAGGCCCGCCTTCCCTACCGTCGCCATATAAACAGCCGAAGCCAATGCATTTAAGGCCTGATTTGTGCAGATATTTGAAGTAGCCCGTTCCCGGCGGATATGTTGTTCACGTGTCTGCAAGGTCAGACAAAATCCCGACCGTCCTTCGGCATCCATTGTCGCGCCGACAACACGTCCCGGCATCTGACGGATCATCTCCCGCCGCGTTGAGAAAAAACCGACATAGGGACCACCGTAGCTGATTGTATTCCCCAGGGCCTGCCCTTCCCCAACCGCGATATCCGCCTGATATTCACCCGGAGTCTTTAGAATACCGAGAGAGATCGGATCGACCGCCATGACCAGGAGTCCTCCCTCGGCATGAACCCATTGCGCGATGGCCTCCATCTCTTCCAACTGCCCGAAGAAATTAGGATGCTGAATCAAAACGGCCGCCACGCTGTCATCTATTGAATCTTCAAGCACTTGCAGAGAGACCCTTCCCTCATGAAACGGAATCTCTTTCAGTTCAACCCCCTCCAGGCCGGAGAGGTAGGTCGCGACCACCTGGCGGTAATGAGGATGGACCGTCTGCGAAATCAACACCTTTTTCCGCTTCGTCCTCCGGATCGCCATCAAGGCCCCCTCCGCCAGGGCCGAAGCACCATCATAGACTGACGCACACGCGACTTCCATACCGGTCAACTGACAGATCATCGTCTGATATTCATAAATCGTCTGAAGGAGTCCCTGGCTCATCTCTGCCTGGTAAGGGGTGTAGGCCGTGTAGAATTCGGAGCGACGAAGGACATGGTCTACGGTGCTCGGGACATAATGATCGTAGCTCCCTCCTCCAAGGAAAGAGAGGTTTGAAGTCGTCTCGGCATTCTTCCGGCTGAGGTCCAACATCTTTCGCCTGAGCGTGGGCTGAGAAAGCGACAGGGGTAGATTCAAGGGCCGGTTGAGCCGGAGTGACGCAGGAATATTCAGTAAATCTTCAAAGGAAGAGACTCCGATCTCTGCAAGCATCTCCTCTTCCTCTTTCGCGGTTTTTGGGATGTACTCCATTGGGGTTTCTTACCTTTTCTTTTTATAAAACGGTTTCTTCACAATCACGGCCGGGGCCACCTTTCCCCGAATATCAATCAAAAGTTCTCCCCCCTCGTCACAAAAAGGAAGGTCGACATATCCCATGCCGATCCCCTTTCTCATTGAGGGCGAGTAATTACCCGAGGTGACCTTTCCCACTTCTTTCTGATCGGAATAAATTAATTGTCCCGACCGGGGAATTCCGCCCACCAAGAGTTCAAAACAGATCAATTTTCGACCCAATCCTTTCTCTTTCTCCTGAAGCAAGGCTTCTTTACCCACAAAATCCTTTTCAAAATCGATGAAGCGTTCAAGCCCGGCCTGAAGCGGCATCGTTGTCTCATCAATATCATTTCCATACAAGGGATAGGCCATTTCAAGCCGAAGGGTATCGCGCGCGCCCAAACCAACCGGCAGGATGCCTGCGCCCTTCCCAGCCTCCATCAAGGCATTCCAGACCTTTGCGGCAACATCACCCGGAATGACCAGTTCGTAGCCTTTCTCACCTGTATATCCGGTCCGTGCAATCAGTATCTTTGCCTCAGGGGCAGGAAGCGTTTCGGCTTCAACAAACTTTCGAAGAGAAATTTCGTCTGTACCCTCGGGTAGAATTCGACCGAGGACCTCCCAGGATTTGGGTCCCTGTAAGGCCACGAGCGCCGTCTCCGCCGTAACATTCTGAAGGATAAATTGGGAATCAGCGGGAAGGTTTTGTCTCAACCATCGGAAATCTTTCTCACTGTTGGCGGAGTTCACGATCAACAGGAAGCGATCAACTCCCTTTTTATAGATATAGATGTCATCAATGATCCCCCCGTCCGGCTTGAGCAACATCGAATACTGCGCCCCTCTTCGCTGCATTCGGTATATCGGTCTCGGAGTCATATGTTCTAAATAGGCCTCAGCCCCTTTCCCCGAGAGCTCAAAGCGACCCATATGGCTAACATCAAAGAGCCCGACCGCGCTGCGGACATTGCGGTGCTCGTCCGGCACCCCGGTATAGGAAAGAGGCATTTCCCAACCGGAAAAAGGAACCATCTTCGCGCCGGATTCCACATGGATTTCATAGAGAGGGGTTTTTTTCATTGCTTCTCCGTGTCAAGTCGAAACCTGACGTTTCAGATTGCCCAAATTCTGTTTCATGGCAAGGCGCGAGGCGCACAGAACCACAGCGTATATTTATACGCGAGGATTCGAGCACCACAGGAACGCGGCCATAGAGCAAAACAGGGGTGCGCTGATCGTTAGGGCTGAATTTATCATAGGGGACAGGACGGGTCAAGAAGCGATTTTGGTTGACATGTCCTTTTGATATCAATACAATTTCATATGAATTAAAACTTATCTCTATTTCCTGGAGCAGACTCTTCAATGGCGAAAAATAGGACTCAAAACTTGGCGTGTGCAGATAAATTAAAAACCCTGGCGGACAGCACCCGCCTTGCGGTCCTGGAGATATTAATGGTGGGGCCGAAGCACGTTACGGATTTAAACACCGTTCTCAGGCTTGATCAAAGCCTCCTCTCCCACCATCTGAAGGTCCTCAGGGATGCAGGTCTGGTGAAAGCCATACGTGACGGAAAGGCCGTACTCTATTCCTTGGCACCGGGGGTCGATCTCTCCCATTCCGGTAAGGAAATTAACCTCGGCTGCTGCAAGTTAAAGTTCGATTGATGTGTCGCTCTGGAGGCAAAAACGGATGAAGCGGGTATCAGTTGCACTCCTCTCGGTTGTGGCTTTTGGCGGGCTCTTTTTCTCGGCCCAGTCCTTTACGCCTATGGATTCGCCTGGGACACCCCCTGAAAGCCATAAAAAAATGCAGCTCATTTTGACCGGCTCAAGCACAGTGGCCCCCCTTGCCGCCGAGATGGGCAAGGAATTTGAAAAGAAATATCCGGGAGTCCGTGTCGATGTTCAAACAGGCGGTTCCTCGCGGGGCATCGCCGATGCGCGCCTCGGCCTTGCCGATATCGGCATGGTTTCACGCCCCTTGAATAAAGATGAAACAGACCTCTTTGCCTTTACAATTGCACAAGATGGGATCTCCATGATCCTCCATGCGGACAATCCCATAGAAAGACTCAGCAGAACAGACATCGTCAATATCTACACCGGCCGAATCAAGAACTGGAAAACACTTGGGGGAAGGGATGCCCCTATTACCGTCGTCAACAAGGCAGCAGGACGTTCCACCCTGGAACTCTTCACCGCCTTCCTGAAGATCTCAAACCATGATATCCAGGTCGACGTCGTCATCGGCGACAACGCGCAAGGGATAAAAACAGTCGCCGGAAATATAAACGCAGTGGGTTACGTTTCGGTCGGCGCAGCGGAATATGACGCCGCAGATGGGGTATCAATCAAACTGATCCCTATCTCTAACGGGGTAACCGCAATGAAGACAAACCCGCAGGAAGGCACTCTTTTGACGCGTCCCCTCAACCTGGTCACAACCAGTGCCCCGGAGGGGATCGTTGCCGCTTTCATCGATTTTGCCCAATCGACCGAGGTAGATCCAATTATTAAGGAGCAGTATCTTGTCCCCGTCACGCAGTGACGCCATCATCCTCTGGATGTTGCGTGGAGCCGCATCCATTTCTGGAATGGTCGTCTTGTTCATCATCGTATTTCTTTTTCTCGAAGCCCTCCCCGCACTGAAAGAGATCGGACCACTCCGTTTTTTCAATGACCCATCATGGCATCCCAACGATGGGACCTTCGATCTTACTCCAATGCTCATGGGTACCCTTCTTACGACACTCGGGGCCCTCGCCCTTGCCACACCGCTGGGCATTCTTTCTGCGGTCTTTATCCATTATTACGCCCCCCCAGCTCTGGGACAGGTTTACCGGAAGCTCATCGGCCTCCTGGCAGGAATCCCTTCGGTGGTTTATGGCTTTTGGGCCCTGGTGGTCCTTGTCCCGATCATCGGCCGGATACATCCACCCGGTCCGAGTCTAAGTGCTGGTATCCTGATCCTGGCCTTGATGATTCTTCCCACCATCGCACTCCTCGCAGATGCCAGCCTCACGGCTGTTCCCTCTCAGATTCTCCAGGGCGCCGCCGCGCTCGGTCTTTCACGATGGTCGATCATCACAGGGGTCGCCCTCCCTGCCGCAAGAGCGGGACTCACGACCAGCATCATACTGGCCACCGGACGGGCCATCGGAGAAACGATGGCCCTCCTCATGGTCAGCGGAAACGTCGTTCAAGTTCCAAAATCACTTTTTGATCCGATCCGAACCCTCACGGCAAATATCGCCCTTGAGATGGCCTATGCCATGGGGAACCATCGGTCCGCCCTTTTCGTGAGCGGACTCGTCCTGATGGCCATCATAGCAACGCTCGTCTTTTTCTCAGAAGGACTCACCAGGGATGGGATGGGTGCATAACTCCCTTGCAAGCAAAAAAGAATGGCTTTCGACACTTGTGGTCTGGATGGCTGCGCTTCTGGTCACGGCCGTCTTTCTCTGGCTTTTGAGTGATATCGTCCGGCAGGGCTTCGGACAGCTCTCCTTGAACTTCCTGACGGCACCGCCCCGGAATGCCGGTCGAGAAGGAGGAATCGGTCCCATCCTTGTTTCGACCAGCCTGATTCTCTTCGTTTGCCTGGCGGTCGCCATTCCAATCGGCCTCGGCACAGCAATCCTCCTCGCCGAGTTTTCCGCAGAGGAAAAACCCTTCGGACGTCTTATCCGCCGCAGCCTGGATATCCTCGCGGGTGTTCCCTCGATTGTCTTCGGACTCTTCGGAAGCGCCTTCTTTTGCAATATCCTCGGATTCGGTTTCTCCATCCTCTCTGGCGGTTTGACGCTGGCATGCATGGTTCTTCCCATTTTGATTCGTTCCATCGAAGCGGGTCTCCGTTCGGTTCCGGCAGACTACCGTTTCTCCGCCGCCGCCCTGGGGCTCTCCCCCATGGCAACCCTCCGGAAGATCCTCCTCCCTGCGGCCGCACCGGGATTACTGGTCGGTCTGATCCTCGGGGCCGGACGCGCAATCGCCGAGACCGCGGCGCTGATCTTCACCAGCGGCTACGTCGACCGAATGCCGAGTTCCTTCCTCGATTCTGGAAGGGCACTCTCCATTCACATCTTTGATCTCTCAATGAACATCCCGGGAGGAAATAAAACTGCATATAGCTCTGCGCTGGTGCTGATGGTCCTGATCCTCTTGATGAATGGTATCACTTCATGGCTTGCAGTAAGATGGCACCAGGCGAGGATCTCACTGGGATGAGACCGCATGAATCGATGAGTCCTGTCCACCGTCTCCGGGCTCAAGTAAAAGAGAGCGCCCCGTGTTGTATTCCCCGCCCATTTATTCAGACGGAGGGTCTTAACATCCATTACAAGGGGAAACCTGTGCTGGAAGGAGTGAGCCTCACGCTAAACATCGGATGTCTCACCGCAGTCGTCGGCCCCTCCGGCTGCGGAAAAACCAGCCTCCTGATGTCCCTGAACCGCTTGACCGACTTGATTTCCTCCTGCCGCGTGACGGGAAAAATCCGCCTGGGTGCTCTCAACGTCCTGGATTCCCAAACCGACCTCATCCAACTCCGGCGTCGAGTCGGCATGATCTTCCAGAAGCCGAACCCCTTTCCCCTCTCCATCTTTAAAAACCTGGCTTTTCCCCTCCGTGAACACGGGGTCAGAGATCGGGCCGAGATTGCCCGGATCATTGAGAAAAGCCTACGCGATGTGGGGTTGTGGGACGAGGTTAAAGACCGCCTGAACGACCCCGCGCTCGGACTCTCTGGAGGCCAGCAGCAACGCCTTTGTATCGCAAGAGCCCTGGCGCTGAATCCCGAGGCCCTCCTGATGGACGAACCCTGCAGCGCGCTAGACCCACTCTCCAGCGGTGTTGTAGAGGACCTGATCTTCAAACTCCGAGGGCGATACACAATATTGATCGTAACCCACAACCTGGCACAGGCAAGACGAATCGCTGATTATGCGGCCTTTTTCTGGATGGAAAATGGCGCGGGGCGGCTGATCGAATACGGACCGGCAAAACAGATCTTCGAGACGCCGAAGGAGGCATTGACTGCCGCCTATGTCAGCGGGATGCGGGGATAAAAACAGGAACGATTCAGCAGGCCCAACTTTGGCTTCGCGAGACCCCTTCCTCCATGGCTGCGTTGCTCTGGTACTCGAATCCTAACGTATCGATACATCCGTTGCGGTTCTGTTTCCTCGTACCCTGCCTGAAGAAAGTTACATGCTGAATCCTTACAAGATGCCTACGGAAGAATGCCGCAGGCCATTGACAATCCTTCATCTTTAACTTAGTATTCCCACCCAAGAAGAGCGTCATCCCCTCCCTTTTAGCCACCGGTCTGGTGGTTTATCTTCTCCTTTTCTCCAGCTTTGCCCTCTTCCATGCCTACGCTGAAAATGAGATCCTCGATTCCCATGAATGTGTCATCGGTTCTTGGGTTCAACATAGCCACGTCACGCTTACATTTCCGGTAATCCTTGCCGTTTTCCTATTGGCAATATCATCCAGTCCGAGTCATCAACGCTCCTTCATATTTCAGTTCCAACCCTCTCCAATTGTCCCCCGGGGACCTCCCTCTTTCTCCTGACCATCCCTAAAACACAAGGTACGATTCAGCCTCGCCCTGTTTGGCTTCGAGAGACCCTTTTTACCCATGGCAGCGTTGCCATGGTCCTCGCGTAGTGGCATATACGTTCCAGTTCTGTGCTCTCCGTGCCTTGCCACGAAGGAAAACCGAGACAGGCTGAATCCTTAACCGCACCATCTTGTCACTACCTCAGGATGTACATCAACCACTGGGTATAATCGTCCTGTTTCCAAGACACTGCCTGGAAAAGGAAATATTTATAATGGAGAATCATATGCTGATACCGTTCGTTTTGATCTTGTCTGCCCTCTTGGGGATCACCTTGCCTGTATTCGGGGCTCCGATTAGCCCTCAATCAAAAAGGTCCCAGAATTTTAATCCAAATATCTCGTTGGACGGGTTATTTTCCGCAAGCTATTTTTCTGAATCTGAAAATCTTCAATTTGGCGCGCATGATCCGGGTGAGAGAGGATTTACGCTACAAAACCTGGAGTTGACCTTCGCGGGCATCGTCGACCCCTTTTTCCGTGCCGAAGGTCATCTGATCTTTGGGCTCAAGGACGGAGAATCCTTCCTTGAGGTTGAAGAGGCCTTTCTGACGACACTTGGCCTTCCCTACGGATTCCAGGTCATGGCCGGTCAATTTTTCACCCGGTTTGGCCGCCTGAATCGATTGCACCCCCATGCCTGGGACTTCGTCGACCAGACCATTGTCAACACCTTGATGTTTGGAGGGGATGGGCTCAGAACCCTGGGGGTTCAAGTCTCTGCACTCCTGCCCCTTCCCTTTTATCTCGAGCTGATCGGGTCTGCTCAAAACGCAAGGGGAGAAACGGCCTCAAGTTTCCTCTCCACCCCCGAAGAAAGCTTCGCCGGAAGACCGATCCTCGATAAAGAAATAGAGAGTGGGAATGATCTTCTCTATATGGGCCGCCTTAAGAGTTCTTTCGATCTGAGTGAAACGATCACCTGGGTTGTCGGGACCTCTCATCTCTTTGGCTCAAACGGAACGGGGATCGATACAGAGACTCGGATTTATGGGATCGACCTTTTCATTAAATGTAAACCGCTGATGACCGATCATAGCTGGCCCTTTGTCAGCTTGCAGGGAGAAGTCATACGGCGGTCCTACGAGGCAGGTGCAACAAACACACTTCCCGAAGAGAGGTTCAATACCGACGGATTTTACATCCAGTCTCTCTATGGATTTAAAAGACGCTGGGTGACCGGGGTCCGCTATGGACAGGCCGATGCGACCCGTCCGGACGATCCACGAACCGGCGATCGATGGCGCATCTCCCCGAATCTGACATTCTATCCATCAGAGTTCTCGAAGATCCGGCTTCAGTACAACTTTGATCGATCGGATGACCGTGCAGATCCAATCCACGCGGTTTTTGTCCAATACGAGTTTTTAATCGGCGCACACGGCGCCCATGCCTTTTAGGGAGCGGAGATGAAAAACCTATTTATTTTAAGTATTTTTATTATGGGGATGCAAATACGATCCGTTCACGCCGCTCCGATCAAGGTGGTCACAACGACGGAAGACCTGGCGGCCATTGCAAGGGAAATCGGGGGGGATCGGGTTCGGGTCGATTTTATCGCCAAAGGGGTCCAGGACCCCCACTTCATCGAGGCCAAGCCGAGTTACATGCTGAAACTCTCACGGGCCCACCTCTTTGTCCAGGTCGGCCTGGGTTTGGAGGTCGGCTGGGTCCCTTCGTTATTGATGGGGGCTCGAAATACCCGAATTATAAACGGGGGAGAGAGTTATGTCGACGCCTCAGAGGGGATTGAACTCATGGGGATTCCCTTTGGCCCCATCGACCGCTCTGCGGGGGATGTCCATGGACAGGGGAACCCGCACTACTGGCTTGACCCGATAAACGGAAAAAAGATCGCTCTGAATATTGCGGCAGGCCTGAAGCGGATCGACCCGGAGGAAAAGGCATAATACGATCGGAACCTCACTCATTTTTCCGAAAAACTCGATGCGGCGATGGATCGATGGAGTGAAGCCATGAAGCCCTTTAACGGGGAGAGGGTGGTCGCTTATCACAAGAGTTGGCCCTACTTTTTCAGGCGCTTCGGTTTGAGGGCTGTCGGCTTTGTGGAACCGAAGCCGGGGATTCCCCCGTCGATGGCCCATTCTGCCCAACTGATCAAACAAATTCGAGAAGAAAGGGTCCGGATCATCATTGTCGAACCCTATTTTAATGGGAAGGTCCCCCAATTTATTGCCAAAAATTCTGGGGCCAAGCTTGTGATCCTGCCGCCCTCTGTCTCAACGGCAACCGGGATATCCGATTATTTTAAACTCTTTGATCACCTGATCGTAACTTTGGTAAGGGCACTGGAAGGTCAGCAGAAGTGAGGGGGAAACGTTATGGATGACGAGCGCAGAGACCAGATCCGACTCGAAGACCTCGTGATTGGCCACCGGGGCCACGCCCTCCTTCAAAAAAAAATCTCTCTCACAATCAAGAAGGGAGAATTCTGGGGCATTGTGGGTCCCAACGGAGCAGGAAAGACGACCCTCATCAAGACCCTCCTGGGAATTATCCCACCCGTGAAGGGAAAGATTGATCGCACGGAAGACCTGAGCTTCGGCTATGTCCCACAGCAGGGAATCCTTGATGATATCTTCCCCCTGACGGTGTTCGATGTTGTCCTGATGGGCCGCTACGCCCATATCGGGCCAATGCGGTGGGTGAAACGGTCGGATCGAGAGTTGGCCCGGCGCGATCTTGATCGGGTCGGTATCGTTCATTTGGCCGATCGCCCTTTCCGTTCGCTGTCCGGGAGACAAAAGCAGCGAACCCTCCTTGCCCGCGGCTTGGCTGCGGAACCGGACATCTTAATTCTGGATGAGCCGACAGAGGGAATGGACCTGGGCGGAGAAAACGGGGTGATGAACCTGATCCTTGATCTGAAAGCGGAATCCGGACTGACCATCCTCATGATCACACATGTTTTGAATCTGATGGCCAACTTTGCGGAACAATTAATCATCATCCATCAAGAAGAAAACCTCTTCGAGACCGGGGTGACGGCGGAATTACTGAATGCCCGGAGACTCAGGGAGATTTATCGGCTCGACGTTGAGGTTCAGTCCTTCCATGATCAGAAATTCATCTTTGTCGATCGCTCCCCTTTAAAGCCTCAACCCGGGAAAGGATGAGGCAATGGAATGGCTGAAAGGGATCCCTCTCCTCTCTGACCTCTTGCTTGCCGAGAATGCCGGAATGAGCTTTCTGGAGGCGATACCGATCCTCCGAAACGGCATCCTGGCCTGTCTGTTGACGGCCCTGATGTGTGCCTTTTTAGGCGTTTATGTGATTCTCAAACGAATCGTCTTTGCCTCGGCGGCGCTGGCCCAAATCTCAGCTCTGGGCGTCGCCTTTTCCTTCCTAGTCGGAACACTTCTCGGGCAGGATCTTCCGGAGGAGGTTCATCATGTCATGCCCATTTTATTTTCGGTACTGGCCGCAGGTTTTCTTGCTATTCAAACCAAAGAAAGAAAGATCACTCGGGAAAGTCTGCTCGGGATAGGGTACATTGTTCCGGCCGGCCTCGTTCTTCTGATCCTGGACAAGATTTCCAGTGAAACCCGTGAGATCGAGAACATCCTTTTCGGCAACACCGTGTTTGTCCCCACGTGGCAGGTCCTTCTTCTCCTTGTCACGGCCGTGGTGGTCCTGGCAATTCACCTGACCTTCCACAAAGAATTTATCTTTGTGGCCTTTGATCCGGACTCCGCCCGGGCCGCCGGACTGCGAACGGCCCTCTTAAATCAAGTCTCTTTTATGACGATCGGTGTCACCATCTCTATCTCAATCAGCACGATCGGGGCACTTCCGGTTTTCGGTTTCATCGTCATCCCTGCGGCCGGGGCACTGATGTTGACAAATCGATTGAAGACGGCATTTTTCCTTTCAGTCCTATTCGGGGGCCTCTCCGCATTTTCAGGCTTCTATCTTTCCTTTCTTTACTCCCTTCCCACCGGCCCTGCCATGCTCGGAACTGCGGCCCTCTTCCTGATACCGGGGATCATCAACAGGATACTGGGGGAGTGATCAACCCGATGGAAGAAAAGCTTGTCCTCTTGAACTTTTGGGCGACTTGGTGTAAACCTTGTCAGGAGGAAATTCTGGAAATACAGGCACCCTACGAGGAATACAAAGATAAGGACTTCGTCGTCCTGGGTGTCAAATTTGGTGAGAAGCCGGAAAAGGCCGCTTTGCTGGTCAAAAAATGGGCCTCACCTTCCCGATTCTTCTTGATCGAAAAGTCGAGATTGTATTGCGCCATCAAGTCGTCAGCCTCTCGGTCAGCTTCTTCATTGACCCGAATGGAATCATTAAGGAACGGGTCTTTGGCGGAACGCTGACAAAGGACAATATCGGAAGCGCATTTCACCGACTTCGGGGTAAGAAGAAGTAGAGAACAATTTCACACGCAGCAAAGCAGCAGAGAAACAAAAATCGGAAGACCTTATTAACCTAGAGGAGATCAAGAATGAAAATAAAATCTTTTTTCGGAGTTAGTGCAGCGGCAGCCGTTGCAATATTCCTTGTACTGCTCTCAGCAGGCCTTGATCAGGCCCACGCAAAAACCTCTCCAGCCCTGGCGTCTCCGGCGGGCGCGGGCGACGAGGGACATAACGCAGAGGGGATTAAACATTACAACAAAGAACATTGGAAAAAAGCGGCCAATCACTTCCGTGGCGCTATAGATGCCGATCCTAAGCTGGCCGAGGCCCACTACAATCTCGCCCTGTCCCTGGATAAAATGAGAATGCACGGCCCCGCGACAAAGTCCTTCGCAACAGCGTTGAAGCTGGGCAAGGGCAATCCGGATATTTCGGGTTCCAGTATATTGAAGGCACACCTAAGGTAGAATAATCTGGTACGCTGAACGCTTACCAGTAAAGAAAATTATCGCCGTAACAACCGAGGCTTCAAAACCAGATGGGTCGGCCTTACAAGGCTGACCCATACTGGACAATCTTCTCCGCCGTCTCCATCCCCTGCCGAATACAATCCGGAATTCCAACACCCCGATAAGCGGCCCCAGCCAAGAAAAAACCGGGATGTTTTTGGGTTTCTTTCTCAATCCTGGCAACACGATCAAGATGACCGAGATTGTATTGCGGATTTGCCTTGATCCATCGGAAGGCCTTCGCCACCACGGGTTCGGCCTGAATCCCCAGAATCGACTCAAGTTCTTTCCGGACCAGGGCAATCAGTCCAGCATCATCCCGGTCGATAAGGTCTTCGTGATGCGCGCCTCCGATGAAGGCGCGTATGAGAACATGCCCCGCAGGGGCACGGCCCGGAAACTTTGTGGAACTCCAGGTTGTAGCAATAATCTTCCGTCTTTCCCTCCGCGGAACGACAAAACCAAAACCGTTCAGGGGATGGGGCACATCTTCCCTTCGGAAGCCGAGCGACACAGTCGCTGTCGAAACATATTTAATCTCTCTAAGAAAGCCAGAAAGCGAAGGGTCCCATCCCTCAATCCACCCCGCCGCCGTGCCCGTTTTTGTCGTGACGACCACAACGTCAGCTGTGTATGTCTCATTTTCGAGGGAGACCGCATAGCCCTCTTTTTGTGGGATAACAGCACAGACCTTCTCACCGGAAATCAGCCTGACCCCCTCCAGCTTTCCGCGAACAGCCTCCACGAGGCTGGAGAGACCCTCCCGTAGCGTGACAAAGAGCGTCCATTCCGGCTTCGCCCCCCCCTGCTTGGCCGTATCCCATCGCCTCATCCACATTCCCCAGATCAGGCTCCCGCTGCTTTTCTCCAAGGAAGCAAATTGAGGAAAGGTCGCGGTCAAACTCAATTTTTCCGCGTCACCGGCAAAAATGCCCGCTAGAATCGGCTCAGCAAATTTCTGAAGGGCCTCCTCCCCCAGACGCCGCCGGACAAAGGAGGCTATCGATTCATCTTCAGGGGAATCCTTCCTTGGAATCAGAAGGTCGAACCCCATCCGAACCTTCCCGTACGGAGATACCAGGGGACTGAAAAGAAAGGGCGTCAAACGGCCCGGAACCATCAGATTAAAGCCTTCCGGAAGCGGCATCAGTTTTCCGCCGGAAAGGATGTAGACCGACTTCTCAACCGTACAGGTCCGGACCAGGTGATCGGTCATGCCCAGTCTACGGCAAAGATCCAGGGCACCCGGCTTCTGCGTAATAAAAGAATCAGGTCCCCCTTCGATGATGAAATCATCAACTCGCTCGGTAAGGATCTTCCCACCAAGGCGTTTTTCACCCTCGATTAAGGTGATATCGACTGGGGAATCCGCCTCTCTTGCTTTCTCCTGGAGAAAGTAAGCGGTAGAGAGACCCGTAATTCCGCCGCCGATAATGATAACCTTTCTTTTATTCCGAGACATACACCTTCACGCTCATAATAAATTTCTACCGGTGGCCATTCTACTTCAATGCAGACAATCTTTCAAACGATGGCCCTGCGTGGTAATATCGCCGTTAACCCATGAAAAACCTTCTGATCATATTTGCCAAGGCCCCGGAGCCCGGCCAGGTCAAAACACGGCTCCTCCCCTTTCTATCCCCGGAGCAAGCCGCGACCCTGCATGAGGCCTTTATTCTCGACACGCTTGTAAACACAGAACGTCTTCCCCTCCAACACGCGTTAGCCTGCACTCCAAGCCCGGAACATCCATTTTTTCGCCAATGCGGAATGGAACACACTCTTCTTTTCGTCCAACAGGAAGGGAAACACCTCGGAGAACGGATGAACCATGCCCTGGAATGGGGATTTTCAAAGGGCTTTGAGAAGGTCCTTCTGATTGGAAGCGATACTCCAACCTTACCGAAGCAATTTATCCGGGAAGGCCTTGACCGGCTCGACACACATCCCTGGGTCATCGGGCCGAGTCTAGACGGGGGATATTATTTGATCGGGGGAACGGCCCCCCTACCCGGCCTCTTCAACGGCGTCCGTTGGGGAACAGATGAGGTTCTGACAAAGACACTCAAAATGTTGGAAAAACAAAAAACCCCTTGCCATCTGCTTCCCTTCTGGTACGACATCGACCGGCCAAAAGACCTCGTCCTCCTCAAATCTCACATCACACTCTCAAAGGCACAAGGGGACTTTTATCCGAAACTTACCTGGGATAAAATAGAAAAATTGAAGCAGCTCTGTCTTTGAGGCTCTCTTCGTTGTTTGTGCTATGATGATCCGATAATGAATCTGTGCAGCCATATTTACAAAACAATCGCCGTTTCCCTCCTCCCTTTCGCCTTGCTCCTCTCCTGCCGGACAACGCCGGTCACGCAGCGATCCCAGTTCATCCTGATTCCAGAATCGGAAGAGATCTCCATGGGACTGAAGGCCTACAAGCAGATCCTCGAAAAAGCAAAGCTCTCCGAAGACCCGGACAATATTGCCTTGGTCCGGCGTGTGGGGGAACGTATTGCCGCAGTGGCGAATCGGCCCGACTATCAATGGGAGTTCAAGCTAATCGAAGACGACAAGTTGGTCAATGCCTTTGCCCTGCCTGGAGGAAAGGTCGCAGTCTACACCGGGATTCTCCCGCTCACCAACAACGAGACCGGGCTGGCCACCGTCCTGGCCCACGAGATTGCTCACGCGATCGCACGGCATGGGGGTGAACGAATGACCACCGGCCTGCTGACCCAGCTCGGGATGGCGGCGCTGGAAGCAAGCCTGGGAGGAAAGGGAACCGGTTCAAGTAAGATGAAGGCCATTAAATCCGCGTATGGTGCCGGCGCTCAAGTGGGCGTCCTCCTCCCCTTCAACCGAAGACAGGAATTGGAGGCCGACCGCATCGGTCTCATGCTGATGGCGAAGGCCGGGTATGACCCAAAGGAAGCGGCCCTTTTCTGGAAACGCATGTCAAAGCTCGACAAGAAAAAAGCCCCTAAATTCCTTTCAACCCACCCCAGTGATGCCCACCGGATCAAGCAAATCCAACTTTGGCTCCCCGAAGCCGAGCGGGCATACGCGGCCACCTTACCCAGCCAAGGGGTTCTTTTGCCCTAGACACGAGGGAGTCTCTTTCAGGATGATAAGCTAAATGATAGCACCCCTCGGTTGTCCGAAATGTGAGAACAAACACAACACTAGCCTTGGTCCAGGACTTCTCGAATCGTTTTCTCCATGTCTTTGGGACTGAAAGGTTTTGGGAGGGCTTTGAACGGCCTCAGGTCTTTGGGTTTACTCGCTTGATCGGAAATATCATGGCCGCTGGAGATGATCACCTTCGATTCAGGATTGATCTGACGCAATCGTCGGAGTACCTCCCATCCTGACTGGTGGGGTATGCTCAAATCGAGGACAACAACCGGGATCTGTCCTTGTTCCCGACTGAAAATCCTCAGTGCCTGGTTTCCATCTTTGGCGAGCAGTACGGTATATCCACGTCTCTCCAAGACCACTTTTCCCAGCTCTCGAATCAACTCATCGTCATCAACAATCATGATGGTCTCAGTACCGTAGGCAAGCGGTTTATCTGTCCTCGTTACAACCGCCGCCACGACAGAACTTTTTGTCCGAGGGAGATAAACTTTAAAGGTCGTCCCTTCACCTTTGGTTGTTTCCAGATCGATCCACCCTTCATGCCTTTTTATGGTTCCATACGTTGAGGCTAAACCCAGACCTGTTCCAGAGCCGATCTCCTTGGTTGTGAAGAAGGGTTCAAAGAGGTGAGGCACATTCATTTCATCGATACCCGACCCATTATCGAAAACAGCCATACAAACATAATCACCGGCTTTTGCCTCGAGGTGAGATTTGCAAAAGGTCGCATCAAGACAAACATTTCTTATCTTTATTTTGATTTCAGGTTGCCAATCCCGCTCCTCGCTCAGCTTCTCTTCCAAGGCGTCTCGCGCATTAATACAAAGGTTCATGATGACCTGATGTATTTAGTCTGAGTCAATTAGAACAAGCCATGAACGATCCACGGACTCCAGGGTAAGCTTGATTCGGCGATCTATGGTCTGCTGGAGCAGATTCCTTACCTCTTCTGCAAGAGTGAAGAGGGCTTGCGTCTGGAGGTTGACCTGGTTTTTTTACTAAAGGATAGAAGCTCTTTCGTCAGTGCGGAGGCACGCCGCCCCGCCTTCTTAATCATGAGGAGCGACTCCTGAATCTCCGGCTGATGGGAAGTCTGCTCCAAAACAATATCGACATATCCAATAATGGGTGTCATCAGATTGTTGAATTCATGGGCGACTCCACCGGCCAGTTGGCCGATGTTTTCGAGTTTCTGGTTCTGAAAAATCTGTTGCTCCATTTCCTTCCGTTCTGTAATATCACTAAAGAGGCTGATGTATTGGCCAATTTCGCCCGTCTTGTTCCTGACAGCAATAATCGAGAGCCATTTCGGGTAGATCGTTCCGTCCTTTTTTTTGTCCCAGATTTCTCCCTTCCACTGACCTGTGGCAATGAGAATGTTCCACAACTCCTGATAAAATGCCCTGTCATGCCTGCCGGAATGGAACATTCTGGGAGTCTGTCCAACAATCTCTTCTTCCGAAAAACCGGTGATCTCTATGAAGGCGGGATTGATTGAGATGATCTTTTCGTCGGCGTCGGTGATCATAATCGCTTCGGCCGCACTTCTAAACACGATGCCGGCCAGTCGCGAACTTTCTTCTGACTTTTTCCGTTCCGTGATGTCCCGAACCACTGCCATGATGCAGGCCCTTCCCTTCATGATGATCGAGGCGGCAGAAATCTCTACCGGGATGAAAGAGCCCTCCTTGGTTCGACAGTGGAACTCGTCACTTAATCCGCCTCCCTTTTCAAGGACAGACCTGGTGAGTGTTTTTAATTCATCAATATCGTTCGGATGGATATCTGAGCAACGCAGGGACAACAGTTGCTCCCGGGTAAACCCGAGCATTTTACAAGCAACGGAATTGACCTCAAGGATCTCATCTTGTTCTGGATCAATCAAAAAATGGCATCATGGGAGGCGTTAAAGATGGTCTGGTATCTTTCCTCAGAGGCACGATGAATATCCTCTTTCTCTTTTCTCATAGAAATATCGGTATCGATGCAGACCATTCTAAGCGGTTTCCCCTCAGGATCCCGGGCAATCACTTTCCCACGATAAGAACTCCAGAGATATCGACCTGATTTTGCATGAAGCCTCAATTGGCATTCGTACAGGTCGGTTTTTCCTTCCAGGTGGTCCTCCAGTTTTTCATGTGCCACTGTCTTGTCATCCGGATGCATAAGCTGTCCCCATGTGCTGATATTCATCTCAAGCTCATCCGGTTCATATTCAAGCATTTGGAACCACCTCGGGCTGAAAACAACTTCTCCGGTAACAACGTTCCAATCCCATGCCCCGCTAATACTTGCATCAAGGGCAAAAGTAAGCCGTGTTTCCGTCTCTTTCCGTTCGTTGATCTCAGCCTGCAAAAAAACAGAAGCCTGTGTCAGTTCTTCTTTTTTTCGGGTTACAAAGTGCAAGTAGGACACAAGGAAGACGGTAAAGAAAGATATACCGACGGAAAATGCCATTTCCCCCCATTTCAGCCTCTTGCTAAAATCAGCTGAGGTTCCCTTAGAAACAATCCGCCACTCACGGCCCGCGACTGAGAAGCGCTTTTCAGAGCTCAGGTCAGGCCTTTCCCGGCCTCCCTGGACTTGGCCTTGGTCACTTTCAGAACTATTGAAGGGCTAAACCTGATTGAAATCCCCCTCCGAGGTGGTCGTCATATCCTCAACCCGGATCTCTAAGGGCACCTGAGGGAGAAGGTCGAGTGCTCCCTCCACCATGGCTCCGACTCGATGTGCAGAAAGGACAAAGCCCCGTAAATTCTCTTTTCGGTCTGCCACAGTTTCAATGGAGATGCCTTTTTGATAGACGGGGGCGACGATCAGGATCGCCTTCTTATGCCCTTTTTCCTGCACAAGCCGGATCAGTCCACTTGACCTGACCTCACCAGACTTCCATGATCTCTCCAAAGTTTCTCCTCTTTCTTGATCCGATGCAAAATCAAAACCTAAGACTGCTTCGTTCCCCCGGTAGGGTTCGACATAATAGACTGGGAAATAGTGATCTTTTTCTCTCTCCTCAGAAATTTTTCCATCCACTCCCAATTCCCAAAATTTAAAATCAGGAAAGATCTCTTTCGCCTCTGTTTCGAAGTCTTTTCGTTTGTCCGCGGTGACAAGGGGAATCTATTCGAGCGCCTGAATATTCTCATGATCCAATAACATGTTTTTAGAAAAAATGCTGAACTCCTCCCTCGTAACCTCTTGAGAAGCTGCATAGAAGGCCTTGAGGGATTCGACGGACTCTATAGAGTGGCCAAATGCCTCTTTAATAAGGGACATCCGCGCTTCGGAGACACGGTGAAATTCCTCGCTGATCCACTCCGTCTAATGGCTTTGAATAACTAAAAAAGCGATCGATGACAATAAGAAACCAACAACCACGATCGAAAATACCGAGAGATAGGCCAGACGATGTTGGGTCAGGAGTGGGATGGATTTTGAAACTGGCTCTTTACTCGTATTTAAAAAAGGTTTCAATTTCCCCATGGAGGCTCCCTGAAGAGAACCCCATCTTAACGGGCATAAATTTAATTTTTAACCATAAAAAGCAAAATTCGGGATATCTCGAAACAGGCAGAGTCGGCCCGCGTCTACCCTGTATTCCGAAACCTTTTTCTCTCTGGACATTGTGGGTCTGTTTTTCCTGAGTTTCTATCCCAAGGAAAAATCCCTTATATTTATTCCGGGATTCGTATCCGCTCGACGAGATCCTGGATCTCAGGCGGAGGAGGTGCGGTTTTGGAGGAGATGATATTCGCGACAAGAAAGTTCAACATCATGCCGACGGTGCCGATGCCTTCGGGTGAGATGCCGAACCACCAGTAAGTTGGTGTATTCAGCTCCGGATGCATAAATTTAAAATATATGATGTAAGACGCCGTGAAGACCAGACCGGAGATCATCCCGCTGATCGCGCCGTACTTGTTCATCCTTTTCGAAAAGATCCCCATGATGATTGCGGGAAAGAAGGAGGCCGCCGCCAATCCAAAGGCGAAGGCAACCACCTGGGCCACAAAACCGGGCGGATGGAGACCAAAATAACCTGCAATACAAACAGCGAACCCCGCCGAGATTCGCGCCGCCAGCAACTCTTTTTTAGGATCGATGTCGGGCATCAGTCCTTTTTTGAGGAGGTCGTGTGCAATGGATGTGGAGATAACAAGGAGCAGACCTGCCGCCGTTGAAAGCGCTGCCGCGAGGCCGCCCGCGGCAACCAGGCCGATCACCCAGTTGGGAAGTCGGGCAATTTCCGGGTTTGCAAGCACCATGATGTCACGATCAATGGTCAGTTCATTTTCGATGTCCGAATTCGGCCCACGGTATTGAATCCGTCCGTCATTGTTCTTGTCTTCAAATTTGATCAGGCCCGTCTTTTCCCAGTTTTTGAACCATTCCGGAACTTCCTTGTATTCTGCATCCGAAATCGTCGTCAGCAAGTTTACACGCGCAAAGGCGGCAACCGCGGGCGCCGTGGTATACAGGAGGGCAATGAAGAGCAAGGCCCACCCTGCCGAGCTACGTGCCGCGGCAACCTTGGGGACGGTGTAGAATCGGACGATGACATGAGGCAACCCGGCGGTGCCGGCCATGAGGGCCGCTGTGATGAAAAAAATATCAATCGTGGATTTGTGCCCCTCGGTGTAAGTTAGAAACCCGAGTTCCTGACTCAAGCCGTTGAGGCGGTCCAGCAGATAAACCCCGGAGCCATCCGCAAGGGTTCCGCCAAACCCAAACTGAGGGATCACATGGCCGGTCATCATGAGGGAAATAAAAATAGCGGGCACAAGATAGGCAAAGATCAGGACACAATATTGTGCGACCTGTGTATAGGTGATCCCTTTCATGCCGCCCAGGACGGCGTAGAAGAAAACGATACCCATTCCGATCAGGACGCCCGCGGTAATATTCACGTTTAAAAATCTCGAAAAGACAATGCCGACGCCGCGCATCTGTCCGGCCACATAGGTGAAAGAAATAAAGATGGCACAAATGATGGCGACAAACCGGGCCGTCTGCGAATAATAACGGTCTCCGACAAAATCGGGGACCGTAAATTTTCCAAACTTGCGAAGGTAGGGGGCGAGTAAAAGGGCGAGCAAGACATATCCCCCCGTCCAACCCATCAGATAGACCGACCCGTCCCATAAATGAAATCAAACCGGCCATCGAGATAAAAGAGGCGGCACTCATCCAATCCGCAGCAGTGGCCATGCCGTTGATGACCGGCGGCACATCACTTCCGGCCACGTAGAAATCACTTCTGGACTTCGCCCTGGCCCAGATGGCAATGCCGATGTACAGGGCGAAGGAAGTCCCCACCATGATGTAGGTCCAGACTTGAACACTCATGAGGCCTTAGCGTCCCTCTCGCCAAGAGCGTATGCCTTGTCGAGACGCTTCATCAGCCGGACATACACAAAAATCAAGAAGACAAAGACATAAATGGCCCCCTGTTGCGCAAACCAGAAACCGAGTTGAAAGCCCCCGATTCGAATCGTATCCAGGTCATCAACAAAAAGAATGCCGAAGCCGTAAGCCACGACGAACCAGATCGTCAACAAGATACTCAGGTACTGGAGATTTTTCCTCCAGTAGGAAGATCGATGATGACGCAGGGCTTTGCTCATTTATCTGACCTCCTTTCCCACTTTCCGATCTTTAGAATTTGTCCCTGTATCTCCCGCGGACGCTTTACGCTCCAATCCAACACTTCTCCTTTTTGACTTTTGATAAAGGTCTCGCCCATTTTTTCAAAGGGTTCTCGTCCGGGATCGGCAATCAGTATCAGGGGAACCTCTGACCTAATCGCGCGCCGAAGTGATTTTGTTAGCGCATCAACCATACTTTTCCAAAAACAGATATCTGCGCCGATCAAGACATCGACATTCATGAGTTCTTCCGTCTTCAGCTTTTCAAACGGTTTTATTAGGGTCGTGATCTTCACTTTATTCAGATCCGCATGCATTTGTAAATAAGGAAAAACATCCGGGTCCGTATCGACTCCCGTGACAATCGCGCCATGGTTTTTGGCACAATATATCCCCGTCAAACCCCATCCACAGCCCAGCTCCATCACGCGCGCGCCTTGAGCCAATCCCCTACGCTTGAAATAATCCATCAGCAACCAACTGGAGGCCCAGATTTTATTTCCATGCACAGATGAGGGGTAATGCCGCTTGAGTTTCCTTATTTCAGGGTGAGGTGACCGCAAAGCGCGCACCCCATAAGAAAGCATCTCGGTTTTAGTGAGCATCCTGATTCACGCTCTTCTTCTTTTGATAAAAGATTCCTTTAAAACACGCGTTGTTCAGATTAAAAGCTTCATGATTGGGGAGGGTCAGCATATCAAAGCTGAGGATATTAGGAAAGCTGTTATTGCTTCGACGGATAAATATACTATCAGATTCATAGTCGAATCAAGGCTGACCCTCCCTCGGTTGGAAATCAAACACGATTGTACTATGATAATTAGGGTATTCTTTATTCTCCAGGTGGTTGCAGGGAGGGTGTAATGGGTTTGTCTCTCCGGTTCGGGTTGGTTGCTGTCCAATTGATCACCATCTTTATGCTGACCTCCGGTCTTGCAGATTCGACGGTATACACATGGAAAGATGAAGCCGGAGTCACAACTTTCAGCGACAATCCAAATTCGGCACCCGATGGGGTTCAGACGAGGGTCTTTATAGCCCAATCTTCAAGACAAGAACCGTCCGAGACCCGTGTGATGGAAGAGGGGCCGGGGCAAAACTCTGGCATTCCGACAACCCTTGTCTCCCAAGGAGAATTTTCGGTTCTTCTGGTGAGAGAACTCGGCTACAGCGGGGGCCAGACACCTGAAGCAGCGGCCCGAATCCTGTCAAATATCCCCATCATTCCACCCTTCGGCGGTTGGGACCTCGACGCGCCCATGACTCCGGAGATCACCTCCCGGCTTCGGGCGACAACCATCATGGCCCCGCAAAAGGGATGGATTTCGGTGACACCTGAACAGGCCCTCCACGCCTTTGATTCTGCAGCCGCCCTGGTGGGTATCCCGATACCTGTTGACCGCAACGCTGAAGTCCAGGAGGCCTTGCCCCCGGATCAGGGTATCGCATATGTGAATGTTGTCACCCAGGGAAAGTTTGCAGTCCACCTGTCCCGGGAACTGGGACTGGGCAAGGATCTGACAGACGAAGAGGCGACCCGAATCCTGTCGGATCTTCGCGTTGCGCCGCCCCTCGGAAAATGGGAACACAGCGCGGCCATGACTCCTGTGCTGACATCGCGGCTTCGGACACTTGCGGTCGCAGCCTCACAAATGGGATGGATTGCGGTCACACCCGAAGAAGCCCTTTTTGCCTTCGATAGTGCGGCCGTCCTCTCGGGCGTTTCAATTCCCGTTGAACTCGACGCCGAGGCAATGACGGCCTCGCCGCGTACGGTAGTCGTTCCACCTCTGGTCTATCTATCTCCTCCGCCTTATATCATTGCCCCATACTACACTTGGGTTCCCGTATCGGGCGGATTTCTCTGGCATGGCACGACCATGCGTGGATTCTTTGCGCTTCATAGCATCCATATCAATATCCATTTTTTTAACGGCCACCGCTTTGCGTTTAGGCCGCGGTCCATTCGCCACCATTTTTTAGATCATCTAAGAAGACGTCATCTGAAAAACAGGCATGTCATCCGTCGTCCTGTGGACCGGACTGCCGGTTTGTTTACAACACCATTTGTCCGACCGTTTCCTTCGCTTCGACATCGCCAAGGTGGCTTCCGTGACCGGGAACATATTATCCGTCATAGAATGTCAGGAAGGAGGCCTATTGAGAGTCATCTTGTGAACAAGCATATTATGCGTCGGTCTACAAACTATCTATTAGGTCGTATACCTCCATACACAGAAGCAAGGCCTCACATTCGTAATCATCAGAGGGGGTCAAGAAATTCTCTCCATTTACGGAAGCCCCATCGAGGAGGTTCCCATAACCGGAAAGATATCCTCCACAACCGGACAGCAAATGGAAAACATAGAGTTCGCCATTTACCACCCCCTGCTCAACATCTTGCAACAAAGCGAACAGCCCCATCCGCACCACACGCGCTCAGCCGATCTCCCCGAAATACCCGTCCTTCGACTTTTACAAAAAGGCAGGGGAAACGGGGGCGAAACGGAAACACCTCAGGCCGTCACCGCAGACGGTGACAAACAGTCTCGTCGTCAGGTGAGGAGACCAGCTCTCCCCCACCCTTCCTCCCATTATTATCGGATAAATCGTAGGACTTTCTCGTTTTCAAGCTGTAACACATTGATTTATATCGAGCTGTTGAGAAAGTAAGGTCAAAAATGGGCGTTGAGAGGAATTTTTGTCCATTTAAATTTATAACTATCTGATATTTTTATATAAATATCTTAATTGATTCCTTTTTATGTTTAATTGTTTATCCACATTTACTGTGGATAAACTGTGAACATCGCCCCAGGAACCATCGCTTTTGCCCTATCATGCGGGACGATCAACGCTTTGCCCAAATAATGATCATTGTGACCTTTCACATTTCCATACAAGATATTGTGTCAAGAAAAAACCAGGTCTTTGTGTGTTGTAGCCGGACATTGAGTTTGAGAAAAGTGTTCCACGGAGAGACCCCCGTAGATTGCTCCCTTTCGTGGAACATTACCCCCTTTAGAGGGGGTTTATCAACAGGCCTAGTTCAGTTATAATGCTTGGGGTACCTCTACCGAAAATCCTAGAGAAAGAACCCTTTCCTAAATATCCGGAGCAATCCCTGTTGGGTCAATCATTGATTCCAGATTGGATGTTGAATATAGCCGTCGGTTTCTTTTTTCTCTTCGCGGGAGTGTCAGTCTACTTTTATTATTCGAAGCAGTCTCATCACAATGCCTTGTTCTGGGGGTGGCTGTCAGGAGTTCTTCTTGTTAGTATTGTTGCTCTTTTCATCAGAAATGATTTAATAAAACACGAGGTTGAAGAAAAATGACCTGTGTATTCAGGCTTTCTAGTTCCAGCAAATGAAACAGAACCACCATTGCCAGATGGTGTTCCCAAAAACACAATACAACTCCTCCTTGGCGATGACTTACGAGTACTTGCTGCCAACTCAGAAAATCATGTCCTTTTATATAAAAATAAGCCATTTCTGACTATTGGCATCGAAGCCAATCTAATGAGGATCAAAACTGAAGTAGTCGATTTTCAGAACCGTCATATAGCTCGGATTATAAACAACGAGTTCCAGATAAGTCAGGAAAATGCTTTTAATCCTCTGCAACCAGACAGGCACTCCTTAATCGTACGGGATGCCAAGGGGAACGAAGTGTTGAATATTCGATTTGTAAATAAGAAAACCATAAGAGTTACGGGGCGCTTCCATCTCAATGGTTATCCAGAGCCATTCCTTATCCTCCAGGACGACGGAATAAGGTGGCCAGGAGGTGGAGGCATTGGCCACCTTACCATAGACTTAACCCAATCAGAAGGCGGCATGTTGAACTTCCAATGAGTTTAATAAAAAAACATCCTAGTTTCTAGAGCAAGCCAGCAACTCATAAACGTCTCCCTTTTTATCGTTTAAGTCAGCAATTCATAATCAACAATTCGTTGGCTTTCTTTTTCTTGTTTGCGGCCACGCTGTAGGTGGTGGTGGCTTTTTCTATTTTGAAGCCTTTGAAGAGGTCTCGGGTCTCTTTTGTGTCATTTAAGGACACTATAAACTTGCCTTTAATGGCCCTTAAAAGGGTGTTTAATCGGGGGAAATCTTCCTTCTCGAACACGCCCTTCCCGTAGTCGTTTTCGTAGCCGTAGTATGGGGGATCTATATAGAAGAAGGTGTGCGTTTTGTCAAATCTTTTTATCAGTCGCTCATAGGGCATGTTCTCTATGTAGGCAGTGCTCAGTCTCATGTGGGCGGCGGAGAGTTCTTCTTCTATTCTGAGGAGGTTGATGTTCGGCCCCCGGGTGGTGTTGACGTTGTATGTCTGGCCGGTGAGCTTGGCTCCGTATCCGGATCTCAATAGATAGTAGAACCTGGCGACCCGCTGGACGTCGATTAGGGTTTCGGGCTTTTCGCCAGGAATCTTTTGAATTCCTCCCTGGTATTGATGATCCACCTGTAATATCGAATGAACTCATCGAGAGGGTTCTTTATGACCCGGTAGAGGGTGAAGAGGTCGATGTTGATGTCGTTGATGATCTCGACCTTCGACGGGTCTTTTTTAAAGAGCATCCAGGCGGATCCGGCGAAGACTTCACACTACCAGTGATGCTTCGGGATGATCTTGTTGGCGAGGAGTAATTTGCCTCCGAGGGATGAGAGAGAACTAAGCCGCATGAGTGGCCTCCCTGAATTGCGCTCACTATGCGTGTTCATGTAGAGTTATAGACTTATGAAACCCACCGGACTTTATATTGATTTCCCGTTCTGTGTGGCCCGCTGCGCCTTTTGCGGTTTTTCTGTGCAGGGTTACCGGGAGCGGCCTGCGGAGGCTTATGCCGCCGCACTTGAGAAAGAGCTGCGCCTCCACGCGAAAGAGGCCTTAAATCGTCATCGTTTGATCACCAGCATCTACTTCGGCGGCGGAACCCCGACGATTTACCCGGTGGATCTGCTCACGGGGCTCCTCTCTCTTTGCCGGAAACGCTTCCATATCGCATCCGACGCCGAGATCTCCATGGAGGCTCATCCGGCGACCATCAATGCCGCCAACCTCGTTCCTCTTCGCAAAGCAGGCGTCAACCGTCTCTCCATCGGCGTACAATCTTTCTCGGACAAACACTTGCGTGTGCTCGGAAGAAATCATAACGCCCGGGAAGCCCGAGAAGCCTTTCACGCTGCACGGCAGGCCGGCTTTAGCAATATCGGCATTGATCTGATGTATGCCCTGCCCGAACAAACGGCAGAAGAATGGGAAGAGACCCTTCAGGCGGCGATTGCGCTCTCACCGGAACATATCGCCCTCTACGCCCTCTCCATAGAAGAAGGGACCCTCTTTCACAAGAAACAAGAGGCCGGAGACCTTTCTCTTCCTTCTGAGGAAGAGACGATCGCGTTCTACGAGACCGCCCGGACCCGGCTCAAACAGGCCGACTACGCGCAATACGAGATCTCCAATTTTGCCCGTCCCGGCTATGCCTCCCGGCACAACCTTCGCTATTGGGACCGGGGAGAGATTCTTGCCGTCGGGCTCGCAGCCCATTCCTATCTCAACCGGGAACACAGGGAGAATACCGATTCACTCTCCGCTTACTTGGAACAGCTTGCATCAGATCATCTTCCACTTGTACGAAAGGCGGCGATTGATGCGAGAGAAGAAGAGGTTGACAAGATCATCTTCGGCTTGAGAAAATCAGAAGGCATTCCCCTGCAATTCGTAACACATGATTTGGTCCACAAGAAAACGGCCAACCGCCTGATCAAAAACTGCCTCCTTCACCTTGAAGACGACCGACTCCGACTCACAGACAAAGGCATCCACTTTGCCGATGAGGTCGCCGTCGCTTTTTTATAAACCCTTTTATAAACCCAAGGAACATTAGCATTGAGCAGTCAACCGGAAACGAACGGGACAGAAACAATCAAGGTCGGCCTTGTTAGCCTCGGCTGCCCTAAAAATCAGGTGGATTCTGAACTCATTCTGGGATCACTCGTTCAGGAGGGATACGTCTTAACGCCCAAGGCCGAAGAGGCGGACATTATTATCGTCAATACCTGCGGTTTTATCGATCAGGCCAAGGAGGAGTCGGTAGACTCCTTGATCGCCATGGGCGAACTCAAAAAAGAAGGGCGCTGCAAGCTCCTCATCGCCACCGGTTGTCTCACCCAGCGCTATCCCGGAGACCTGCTGGACCAAATGCCTGAGATCGATGCCGTCCTGGGAACGGGTGATTTCCCCAGGATCGCCTCTCTCTGCCGAACCCTCCTCAATAAAAAATCCGACCTCCGTCCCCGCTTTACCGATGCGACTTCCTACCTCCAGCAACTGGAAACGCCTCGCCTTCGCCTTGGGCCCAGGCATTCGGCCTACGTCAAAGTGGCGGAGGGCTGTAACTACCGATGCTCCTTCTGCGCGATTCCCTCTTTCCGGGGGGACCTCAAAAGCCGCCCGATCGATGCGATTATCGATGAAGTCCGACGATTGGCCGAGGAAGGGGTCGTGGAAATCAACCTCATTGCACAAAGCCTCACCAGCTTCGGCATAGATCGCAAAAATAAGGGGGAGTTAAACGCCTTGCTGAAGGCATTGACCCGTGTCGATGGCATTCAATGGATTCGCCTCTTCTACACCTACCCTACCGATTTCTCAGACGATCTCATTGACCTGATCGCCGAAGAAAAAAAGATCTGCAGCTACATTGACCTTCCCCTTCAGCACATCGACAACACCCTCCTGAAAAAAATGAACCGTAAAGGAAAACGAGATCGGATTGAGGCCCTTATCAGAAAACTCCGCCAGCGTATACCCGAAGCCACCCTACGGAGTACCTTTATTGTCGGTTTTCCGGGCGAGACCGACCCGGCTTATGAGACCCTCTCCCAGTTTATCAAAGAAACGGAGTTCGACCGGCTCGGAATCTTCACCTATTCGCAGGAGGAGGGGACCTCGGCCTACGCCCTTGGAGATCCCGTCCCCCAAGAAGTAAAGATCGCACGTCAGGAAGCCCTCATCGAGATGCAACGACAGATCTCAAGACAAAAGAATCGAAAAATGATCGGAACCCTTCAGATGGTTCTGGTGGATGGTCTTTCCAAAGAAACCGACCTCCTTTTGGAAGGAAGGTGGGAGGGGCAGGCCCCCGACATCGATGGTGTCGTCCTGATCAACGACAGCGGGTCGCGGAAATTAAACCCCGGTGAATTTGTCTCCGTGCGGATCGAAGCCGCCCATGATTACGACCTCATCGGCCATGTGGAAACGCCCCTGGCGGTTCTTCCCTGATCTCGACACTTCCCCCTACATATAGCGCTTCCTGTCTCTTTCAACCCCTACAGATTGAAAATTATCCTTTACTTTTGAGCCGTCCCCGTGCTATTTAAAACACTGATTTGATCATTTTTTTCAGTCTCTTGGCTAAGGAGTTTCGATGCGACTGAAAAGTCTAGAGATTTTCGGTTTTAAGACCTTTTTTGATAAAACGGTCCTGAGATTTCAACCCGGGATGACGGCAATCGTCGGGCCGAACGGCTGCGGAAAGAGCAACCTGCTCGACGCCATCCTCTGGGTCCTGGGAGAACAAAGCCCGAAAAACCTCCGGGGAGAACGCATGGAAGATGTGATCTTCAACGGGACGGAGCTTCGGAAGCCCCTCGGCCTAGCGGAAGTGTCCCTCACCTTCGGTGATATTTCCAATGAGCTCCCCCCGCCTTACACGCCTTATGCCGAAATTACCATCAGCCGTCGCCTCTACCGCTCCGGCGAAAGTGAATATTACATCAATAAAACCCCCAGCCGACTAAAAGATATTCGCGATCTTCTCATCGATACCGGTACAGGCTATCGCTCCCATACCATCATTGAGCAGGGGAAGGTCGATCAGATCATCTCTGCCTCACCCTTTGAGCGGCGCGAAATTATTGAAGAAGCGGCCGGCATCGCAAAATATCGTCTTCGAAAAGCGGAGGCACTCCGTAAGCTGGATGCAACCGATCAAAATCTGGTCCGTGTACACGACATCATTGGAGAAGTAAAGCGACAGATCAATTCACTCGACCGCCAGGCACGGAAGGCGGAAAAATATAAGCGGATGAAAGAGGAGCTCAAATCCCTTGAATTACAAGTCGCCCATACGGAATGGCGCGAATGGAGGCAGAAGCGGGAAGCGCTGACGGAAGAAGAAGCCCGGCTTAAGGAAGAGGAATCCCGCCAGGGTACTGCTTTGGAAACGCTCGGATTACAGCAGTCGGAGGCCCAGCTCTCTTTAACACAGAAAGAGGGAGAACTCACTCGAATCAACACACAACTGACTGAAGTTGAAGTGCAGATTCAACGCCAGGAAAGCCGAATTGAACTTCTGCATGCCCAACGGCAGGAGTGGATTGAGACCCAAACCCGCACAAATCAGGAGATCAGGGAAACGCGTCAATCAGAATCAACGCTGGCCACAGAACAGGAAGAACTGGAGAAAGAAAAAGCACTAATCGAGCAAGCCCTCCCCGAAGGAAATATAAAACTGACCCATCGACAGGAAGAAGCGGATCGGGTCAACGCGAGGCTAAACGCAAAGGTTGCCGAATTAGAGCAGGAAAAGACCACCCTCTTTGATCTCGTCTCCCGGATAACAGCGGCCAGAAACAACCTTGCTCATATTCAAACACGCAAAGAAGAATTGGACCGAAAAAAAGAACGCGGTTCCCTTGAACAGAAAAGTGTCTTAAAAAAAATGGAGCAATCCGAGCAGACGCTGCAACAACTCAATCATCGTATCGAAGCGATAAAGCAACAGCTCACTGAAAAACAGGCGGCACATGTTTCAACAACATCACAGTTGAAAGAAATCGAGGCCGAACTAAAAACAAAAGAAGAACGTCTCGCGCGCGCTAAAGAAGAACGGGCGGCCGCTTCGGCGCAATCGGCCTCCCGCGAAGATTTTTATCGCGGATTGTTGGGCGAAGAGGAAGGCACGGAGAATGTCCTTCTCCAACTGGATGGCTTACAGGGCATGATCGCCGACCTAATCGAGGTTCCTCCCCGCTATGAAAAAGCGATCGAGGCGGTCCTGGAAAACCGTCTTCGCGGAATCGTCGTGGAAGGATCGGCTGAGATCAAGAAAGGAATCGGCTATCTTCGTCAGAAGGAGATGGGCCGCGGAGCCTTCTTTCCGCGCGTCCCCCGTTCCTTCAAAACAAGGGGTCACTCTCCGATCGAAGGAAAAGGAATCATTGGCCGGGCCACAGACCTGATCACCACCCAGAAAGGCTACGAGGAGATTGCCGAAGCCCTTCTCGGCACGGTTATTCTCGTCACGGATCTCGACGCCGCGCTTCAGATATGGGAGTCCGGCCAACATCCTGAAATCCTGGTGACGCTTCAGGGTGATGTTGTGGACCCAAGCGGGATCGTTTCCGGAGGAGAACGAGGGGAATCAGGCCTCCTGGCACAAAAAAGAGAGATCCGTTCCCTTTCCGAACAAATCGACCACCTCATAGAAGAGATCCAGGGCCTTGAAACCGACATAGAAAGCGGCCAGAAGAAAAAACAAGGCGCCCTCTCGGAAATGGAGTTCCTCGCAACGGGAATAAGATCCCTTGAGATACAAGTGCTTCATGAAGAAAAAGATCACGATAGCCTCCTGAGTGAAATCAACCGTCTTCAAGACGGGCACCAGACCCTTCTTTTCGAGCAGGAAGAGGAGTCAAAAGAAGAGGCAGACCTCCTCCACCTGGAAAAATCCGAGCAAGAGGCCATCACCGGGACGGAACAGGCCAAAACCGAAAAGGAGGCAGCCATCATCCGGTGGCAGGAACTTTTAAGCAAAATCAGACAATCACTGGAAGAAGTCAAAGAAAGCGTGGTCCAGCTCAAAATGGCAACGGCCTCCCTCAAAGAGAAACAAGGCCACCTTCTTGAAAAACGAGATAGAATATCGCGCGAGCGGGAAGACCTCTCTCTCCGCTGCCGTGAAAAAGAACAACTTTTAACCTCTCTGCAGGAAAAGCTAGGCGCGGGAGAAAAAGAAGAGGGTGAAATCACAGCGTCTATTCAGGAAAGCAGCCTTGAACGGGAAGGCTTCCTGAGCCTCATCCGGGAAAAGAGAGAGGCACATGCGGCCGTTCTTCTAAACCGTCAGGATATTGAAGGAGAAATCGGGAAACTCCGCACCAGCATTGAACAGACAAAGAATGTATTGCAGGAAAAAGCCCTTCATAAAATGGAAGCAGGCATCAACCAGGAAAAAATAGAAGAAACCATCCTGATGAATTATCAGATCGAGATCGCAAACCAGGAAATGCTTCCGGTGGAGGATTTTTCTTTTGATGAGGCGCACGCTTCCGCGGCAAGGCTCCGTGGCACGCTCGAGCAGATGGGACCGGTCAATATGGGAGCCATCGAAGAGTACCAGGAACTTTCAACACGCTACGAATTCTTAACCTCCCAGGAAAAAGACCTCACGGAATCTATGGACAGCCTTCGGGAAGCGATCGCTAAGATCAACAAGACCACCCGCGGACTTTTTGTGGACACATTCCATAAACTAAACGAGAAGTTCGGTGAGGTCTTCAACTCCTTCTTCGGCGGAGGGAAGGCCGAATTGATCATGCTTGATGAAGCACACCCCCTTGAATCCGGGATCGAACTTCTCGCCCAGCCTCCCGGGAAAAAAACACGGAGCATCACACTGCTCTCCGGCGGAGAAAAGGCATTGACCGCAATTTCGCTCCTTTTCGCCGTTTTCCTGATCCATCCAAGTCCCTTCTCCATCCTGGACGAAATCGACGCCCCGCTCGATGAAGAGAATACCCGCCGCTTTACAAAAGCCATTCACAAGATGTCGGAAAAGACCCAACTCATCATCATCACCCACAATAAATTAACCATGGAAACCGCCGATGTACTATACGGGGTCACCATGGAAGAGACGGGAATTTCCAAATTGGTCTCGGTCAACCTGAAGAGTAAACCCCGAACAGACAGCCATCCTGTAGGAACCCCTGTTTCGGCAGGATAAGGGTTACAAAATCCCACTTGAAAACCTGGCTTCACGCTCGAAGCTTCGACTAAAACGAGGGTATCTGAACCGTTTCTTTGCCCCACCTCCATTATTTGACAACGCATTGATTTTTCAATAGAATGATGTAATTTCCTTTATTTTTGAAGAGTTGGAGTAGATTGTGCACGAGTTTAGACGAATAAAACGCCTTCCCCCTTACGTCTTTAACGATGTCAATGCCATGAAGATAGCCGCCCGGCACCGGGGAGAAGACATCATTGATTTCGGGATGGGCAACCCGGACCTTGCGACCCCCTCTCACATCGTCGACAAGGCCGTCGAAGCCATTCAGAATTCAAGAAATCACCGCTATTCCGCCTCAAAGGGGATCACAAAACTGAGGCTTGCCATCGCCAATTGGTATAAGAGAAGGTATTCTGTTGATATCGACCCGGAAAAGGAAGCCATCGTCACCATTGGGGTCAAGGAAGGAATCTCACACTTGGTGCTTGCCGTCATCGGACCGGGGGACATCGTGATGGCTCCGAGTCCGACTTATCCGATTCATCCCTACAGTGTCATCATCGCCGGTGGGGAACTTCGCTCGATACCACTTCGCTCTGATCGGGATTTCCTAGAAGATCTGGCGACGGCGACCAAACAGGCCTGGCCGCGTCCTAAAATGCTTATTATCAACTTCCCGCATAACCCAACCACACGGGTGGTGGAGCTCGAATTCTTTGAAAAGATAGTCGATTTTGCTCGAGAAAACAAACTGCTGGTTATCCACGATCTGGCTTACGCCGACCTGGTATTTGACGGCTATAAGGCCCCGAGCTTTCTTCAGGTTCCCGGTGCGAAGGAGGTGGGGGTTGAATTTTTCTCCCTCTCAAAGAGCTATAACATGCCGGGATGGAGGCTCGGGTTTTGCGTCGGGAATCCGGAAATGATCGCCGCCTTGACCAAGATCAAAAGCTATCTCGACTATGGCATTTTCCAACCGCTCCAAATCGCAGGGATCATTGCCCTGAATGGCCCACAGGACTGCGTGCAGGAAGTGGTCAAAACCTATCAAAACCGCCGGGATGTTCTCATCGACGGCTTGAACCGGATCGGCTGGAAAACCGAAAAACCCGCAGCAACGATGTTTGTCTGGGCACAGATTCCGGAGCCCTTCCGTACGAAAGGATCTTTGGAATTCACAAAGCTTCTTTTATCTGAAGCAAAGGTTGCCGTTTCTCCGGGAATCGGCTTTGGGGAATATGGAGACGATTATGTTCGTTTTGCCCTGGTTGAAAATGAGCATCGAACACGTCAGGCCCTTCAGGGGATCAAGCGCGTACTAAAATAGCGGCAGACTGAAAACTTACAAACTAAAGGAATCTCTGATTAAATCATCCATTAAAATCGGGATCATCGGTTTCGGAACGGTCGGAACCGGTCTGGTCAGAATATTGCTGCAACAGAAGGATCTTCTGCTGAGAAGGCTTGGCATTCCCTTAGAGATCGCCGCGATCGCTGATCATGATGCCGAAAAAGACCGGGGAATCTCACTCCCTCCCGACGTCCTGACCACAAACGCCGCGAAGATCATCCAGGACCCTGATATTGATATCGTCGTTGAACTGATTGGCGGAACAGGTCCGGCAAAGCAATATATCCTGGATGCCATAGAAGGAGGAAAACATGTTGTCACGGCCAATAAGGCCCTGTTGGCAACACATGGAGAGGAAATCTTTCAGACTGCGGCTGTAAAAGGGGTGGATGTCGGTTTCGAAGCGAGTGTCTGCGGGGCCATCCCCATCCTCCGCTCGATGAAAGAAGGCCTTGTGGCCGAGAAAATCTCCGCCATCTACGGAATTGTCAACGGAACCTGCAACTACATCCTCACGAAGATGAGTGAGGAGGGAAAAGCCTTCGCAGATGTTCTTCAGGAAGCCCAGGATCTCGGCTATGCCGAAGCCGACCCGACACTCGATATCGATGGGGCCGACTCTGCCCACAAACTCGCCATCCTGGCCAACCTTGCCTTTGGAACGCCGATATCACTGAAAGATATCTACACGGAAGGCCTGGAACGCGTCTCCTCAATTGACATCAATTTCGCCGAAAAATTCGGCTACAAGATCAAGCTCCTGGCCATCGCCAAGTCGGCCAATGGGGAGATCGAGGCACGGGTTCATCCCACAATGATTCAGAAAAACACCCTCCTGTCCAGGGTGGGCGGGGTGTTTAATGCAGTCTATCTTATCGGCGATTCCGCAGGAGAAGTCCTCTTTTACGGCAAAGGAGCCGGGGCGCTCCCCACCGGAAGTGCCGTCGTCAGTGATATTATCTCACTGGCAAGGGATATCATCAAAGGAACCAGCGGCCGGGTTCCGGCTACCGCCTATATCGGGCCTTCTCGAAAAAAACTTAGGATCAAGAGGATCGAAGAGATTGAAAGCCTCTATTATCTACGGTTTATGGCCGAGGACGATCCCGGTGTTCTCTCCAAAATCTCCGGCATCCTGGGTGAGAACCGTATTGGCATCTCTTCTGTCATCCAGCAGGGAAGGAAGATCGGCGGTCATGTCCCCCTGGTCATGATGACCCATCGGGCCAGGGAAAAAGATGTCCGCCAGGCCTTGTCAAACATCGATAACAGGGACTATGTCTCCGAGCAGACAATGTTGATCCGTGTGGAAGGGGACGATGAGTAAGCCCCGTAAAATGGACAGATGGCCCGGCATTATTGAAGCCTATCGGGAATTTTTGCCCGTCGATGAGAAGACCCCGGTCGTCACCCTGCTTGAAGGGGGAACCCCACTGATTCCGGCACCCCGGCTGGCGGTGAGCACTGGGGGGAAGATCCACCTCTTTCTCAAGTTCGAAGGAGAAAATCCGACCGGGTCTTTTAAAGATCGCGGCATGACCCTGGCTATCTCAAAGGCAAAAGAAGAAGGGGCCAAAGCAGTCATTTGTGCCTCGACAGGAAATACCTCTGCATCGACTGCGGCCTATAGTACACGATGCGGCTTGAAGGCTTACGTCCTCATCCCGGAAGGGAAAATTGCCTTGGGAAAGATGTCACAGGCGATGATCCATCGGGCCACCATTCTTCAAGTAAAAGGGAATTTTGATGAGGCACTTGCTCTGGTCAAACAGCTTGCTGAAAAATATCCCGTGACGGTCGTCAACTCCATCAATCCTTACCGCCTGGAAGGCCAAAAAACGGCCGCCTTTGAGATCTGTGACGTTCTCGGGTCTGCGCCCGATTACCATTTTATGCCTGTCGGAAATGCGGGAAATATCACAGCGCATTGGATGGGATACAAAGAGTATTATAAGCGGGGGAAGATAACGTCTCTACCAAAGATGATCGGTCTCCAGGCCGCCGGTTCCGCGCCCATTGTTCATAACCGGATAATTAAAAACCCGCATACTATCGCCACCGCGATCCGAATCGGGAATCCGGCCAGTTGGAAGCCCGCTCTGGAAGCGGCGTCTGAGTCTAAAGGAGAAATCAATCTGGTAACAGATGATGAAATTACTGAGGCCTATCGCATGATTGCAGAATTTGAAGGCGTCTTTTGCGAACCGGCCTCGGCAGCCGGGGTGGCCGGTGTTATCAAATTGGGTAAACGCGGAATTTTCAAAGAAGGAGAGGTCGTGGTCTGCACTCTCACCGGTCACGGACTGAAAGATCCTGACTTTTCAATCGACATCTCGAAAAAGCCGGTTACCATACAAGGAGGATTGGACAACCTCGTTCAGGCCCTGGGGTTTTGACCGATGCCTTTGATCATTCAAAAATATGGCGGCACATCCGTTGGCAGTATTGATCGCATTAAACATGTGGCGGAGAGAATTGCCTCGGCACATCAGGAAGGGAATCCCCTGGTCGTTGTTGTCTCCGCAATGACAGGAGAGACCGACCGCCTAATCAACCTGGCCAGACAGATCGCACTATCCCCCGATCAGCGGGAAACGGATATGCTCATCTCGTCCGGGGAGCGGGTCACGATCTCACTCCTTGCGATGGCGTTACAGGAGATGGGAATACCTGCACGATCTTTTACCGGGAGACAGGTCGGCATCCTGACCGACAGCGCCCATACCAAGGCGCGGATTGAACAGATCACTGCAGGCCGCCTGAAAGATGCACTCAGGCAAGGCATTGTTCCGGTGGTGGCCGGATTTCAAGGCATCAACCAGATGTCGGATGTCACCACATTGGGACGCGGAGGTTCGGATACAACAGCGGTCGCACTTGCGGCGGCCCTGAAAGCCGAGCTCTGCGAAATCTACACCGACGTGGAAGGAGTCTATACGACCGACCCGAGCATCGTTTCTTCCGCGCGAAGGATTCCAAGGATCTCGTATGAGGAAATGCTTGAGATGGCCAGTTTGGGGGCCAAGGTCCTGCACACCCGTTCGGTCGCTTTTGCCATGAAATATCAGGTCCCGGTCCGTGTCCGCTCAAGCTTTAGTGACGGCAAGGGAACCCTGGTCACAGAGGAGGATCACGAAATGGAACAAGAGCCTGTCTCGGGGATAACCTGCGATAAGAATCAGGCAAAGATCACATTGATCGGGGTGCCCGATCAGCCTGGAATCGCATCGAAGATCTTTGAGGCACTCTCCCGGGAGAATATGAACGTCGATATGATCATTCAGAATGTGGGACAGGCCGGGCTAACCGACCTCTCGTTTACCGTCCCGCGCAGTGACGCCGGGCAAGCGAAAGAGATTCTTTCCAAACTGGCTGAAGAAGTGGGGATTAAAGATATTGTGTTGACTGAGCGTATTGCCAAGGTCTCGATCGTAGGTGTCGGCATGCGCTCCCACTCAGGCGTGGCCGCCAAGATGTTCTCCAGACTTGCCGCAGAGGGGATCAACATCATGATGATTTCTACATCCGAAATCAGGATCTCCTGTGTGATCCATTCCAAGTATACTGAATTGGCCGTCCGGACGCTTCATGAGGCGTTTGAATTGGGGATGAAGCCGGGCAAAACACCGGAGAAAAACTAGGTAACGATTCAGCATGCCCCTATTGTCCTTCAGGGCAAGACGTGAGAAGCGCAGAACCACAACGTATGTCTATAAGTGAAGATTTGAGCACCGCAGCAACACCGCCATGGAGGGAAAGAGGGGCATGCTGAATCGTTACAAAACTAAAAGGAATTGACTTTATGCGGCACGTACAGATCTATGACACAACCCTGCGCGATGGAGCGCAGTCCGAAGATGCTTCTTTTTCCGTTGAAGACAAGCTACGCATCGTTCAGAAGCTTGATGAACTCGGGATTCACTATATCGAAGGCGGGTGGCCGGGTGCGAATCCAAAAGACATCTTATTTTTCAAAGAAATGAAAAAGGTCCACCTGAAGTCGGCCAGGCTAGTCGCCTTTGGTGCCACCCGAAAACCCCGAAACAAGGTAAAAGATGATCCGAATCTCCGGTCCATGCTGGATGCCGGAACGGAGGTGATCACGCTCTTTGGGAAAAGCTGGGACTTCCATGTGACCGAGGCCCTGGGTATCACCCTGAAGAAGAATCTGGAAATCATTTCTGATTCGATTGCTTATTTGAAGTCGAAGGGAAAGCGGGTCTTCTTTGATGCAGAGCATTTTTTTGATGGCTACCGTGCCCGGCCGGATTATGCCCTGACCACACTCAAAACCGCGAGAGAAGCCGGAGCAGAATGTCTGGTCCTTTGTGACACCAATGGCGGGATGATGCCCTGGCAGGTCAAGGAGGTGCTCGATCATGTCTCCCAGGAGATCGAAGGCCCCCTCGGGATTCATACACATAATGATTCTGAAATGGCGGTGGCCAATGCCCTGACTGCGGTGGAAATGGGTGTCTCCCAGGTCCAGGGAACAATCAACGGATTCGGAGAGCGCTGCGGAAACACCAACCTCTGCTCTATTCTACCTAACCTGAAGCTGAAGATGAAGATTGGCTGTATCTCTATGGCGCAGCTTAAGCGCCTTCGAGACGTCTCACGCTATGTGAGTGAAATTTCGAATCTCCCACACAACAAGCATCAGGCCTATGTCGGGGAGTCGGCTTTTGCGCATAAAGGCGGCATTCACGTTCATGCAGTCCGTAAAAATCCAGAGACCTACGAGCATGTCCCGCCGGAAAAAGTCGGGAACCGACAGAGGATATTGATCTCGGATTATGCCGGGCGAAGCAGCCTTCTGGAAAAGGCGAAAGCTTACAAGCTCTCCCTTTCCGCAGATGATCCGAAAGTCATAGAAATTTTAAGTAACCTCAAGGAACTGGAACACCAAGGCTTCCAGTTTGAAGGAGCCGAAGGTTCTTTTGAGTTGATGATGAAAAAGGCCCTTGGCTTACACAGGCGCTTCTTTCGCCTGATTGGATTTCGTGTAACGGTCGAAAAGAGAGACGATAACAAACCGGCGGTTTCCGAAGCAACCGTCCGTGTCGAGGTCAATGGACAGATCGAACATACTGCCGCCATCGGGCACGGTCCGGTTAATGCTCTGGATCATGCCCTGCGCCGGGCCCTCGAAAAGTTTTATCCTGTCCTTTCAAATGTAAAACTCCTGGATTACAAGGTCCGCGTTCTCACCGCCTATGAAGGGACAGGCTCACGAGTCAGGGTCCTGATCGAGTCTGGAGACGGCGTTAAGAAGTGGGGAACAGTCGGCGTTTCAGAAAACATCATCGAGGCCAGCTGGCAGGCCCTGGTGGATAGTATTGAGTACAAACTCTTGGTGGAGAACCATTTATAAATGACAATGCAATCCTGGGAACATAGGGTGTTCCAGGCAGCACTCCTCTTATTTTTACTCGCGGCGTGCAGCAATGAGGCCGCCATACATGCTCCTGTGCCGACTTCTATTCAGATCCCACCCGCTAATGACAAAGTCATAGAGGAGATCCCGGCCAGAGAACTACTGATTACTGAAAGAGCCTTTGTCCGGGTCGCAAAGACCGTGATCCCCTCCGTCGTGAACATCAGTTCCGTTCACTTTGTACGCCATCCCAAGAGTTCGAGCTCTGAGAATCGCGGCCTCTTCAGGGGATTCCTGAAAGATCTCTTTTCAGAGAGCACCCCCCGTCAATTCCGGCAGAAGAGCCTCGGCTCCGGGTTCATTATCAGCGAAGAGGGCTACATTTTAACCAACCATCATGTGATCTCTGATGCCGATCAAATTACAGTCAAGCTCTCTGACCGTAGAGAGTTCATCGGGAAGATTATCGCCACAGATGAGAAAACGGACCTCGCCATGATAAAGATTCCACACGAACCCAACCTCCCGATTGCCTTGCTTGGGGATTCGGCCCGGATCCAGGTGGGAGAGTGGGCCATCGCCATAGGAAACCCCTTCGGGCTCGATCGGACCGTTACCGTTGGGGTCATCAGTGCCACGGGCCGAACCAACATCGGCGTGACGGATCAGGAAATTTTCCTTCAAACCGATGCTTCCATCAACTTCGGGAACAGCGGAGGGCCGCTCCTCAACGTCGCAGGCAGGGTGATCGGGATTAATACCGCAATCGTTGCCTCCGGCCAAGGGATCGGGTTTGCAATCCCCATCAACAAAGTAAAAGAACGGGTCGATCAATGGATGACAAAAGAACAAACCCCCTGATACAATCCTGTAATCCTATTCCCACCCCTTACACCTCGACATCCTATGGCTCGCCTTATCACCTGCCCGTGAAGCACCCTTATTCCACATCCTTCCTCCAGGAAAAATAAACCGGACACATTATGAACTCTCTACAGGGTTCCCTTAGTCAAGTTGACACCTTTTTTCTTAACCAGTATAATGAGGATCCCTAAAAATAGGGTCAAAAATGATGTTGAATGTATTCTTCTTTAAGGCAACCCTCGCCTGTTATTTTCTGGGGACTGCCTTTTTTTTGTTTAACCTGTGGGACCGGAAGGGTGAAAGGGATGCGCAGGGATTTTCGTTCTGGAGCCAGAGGCTGGCAATATCGGTCACAGGGACCGGTTTCGTCACGCATACGATTGCCCTGATCCTCCAGCTGAAAATCAGTGGATTTGTTCCATTAACAAACCTCCATGAGGCCATTTCTTTTTTCTCGTGGGCCATTGTTCTCGCGTTTTTCTGGGTGGAGATCAAGTACCGTATCTCCATCCTCGGATCATTTATTCTCCCTCTCGCCTTCCTTTTCCTGATGTCGGCAACAGCGCTTCCCAACGAAGTTCCTTCTCTTGATCCAACCCTTGGAAATATCTGGCTTGGCATCCATACCACGCTCTCTGTTTTAGGCATCGTCGCATTTGCAATCGCCTTTATCGCCGGAGTCATGTATCTCCTTCAGGAGAGATTTCTCAAGTCAAAACAGTTTAGTTCCCTGTACTACAAACTCCCTCCTCTGGATCTCCTAGATCAGTGGAATAAGAAGTCGATCCTTCTGGGTTTCCCTCTCCTTACCCTTGGGATCATTTCAGGGGCGTTTCGGGCACAATATTCTCTGGGTTCATTCTGGGCCGCCGACAACGCTAAACAGGTCCTCACTCTGGGAACATGGTTTTTCTACTTGGTCGTATTACACGGGCGAATTACCATCGGTTGGCGAGCAAAGAAGGCCGCGAACCTGGCCATTATCGGTTTTGTCGGTGTTTTATTTATTTTTATCACCCTAGCGTAATTGCACTTCCCCCGCAAAATCGGAAGGCAACATCGCCATAAGAACTGGAAGCAATCCCTATGAACATCATCTTGGTCGGCCTCAGCCATCGGACCGCACCGATAGAAATCCGGGAGCATTTTTCCATCCCGGCAAATAAAATGGGGGACGCCCTGTATCACTTGAAGTCTGATCCCCTGATTGAGGAAGGGATCATCCTGTCCACCTGCAATCGTGTCGAGGTCTGTGCTGTTGTAAAAGATACCCGAGCGGGGTTTGAGGCTGTCAAAAAGTTTCTCATTGAATCCTATTCAGGAGTCTCCCGAGAATCACTTGAACCCTGTTTTTATATGCACTCCGCGAGCAATTGTCTGCGCCATCTTTTCCGGGTCGCCTCCAGTCTTGACTCGATGATTCTTGGTGAACCCCAGATTCTGGGGCAGATCAAGGACGCCTTTGATCAAGCCATCCTGCATAAGACCACAGGTGTCATTCTGAACAAGGTCTTCAAGAAGTCCATCTCCGTTGCCAAGCGGGTTCGGACAGAGACTCGAATTGCCGAAAGCGCCGTTTCTGTCAGCTATGCCGCGGTGGAGTTGGCGAAAAAAATATTCGGGAAACTGACGGAGAAATCGGTTCTTCTGATCGGGGCCGGCGAAATGGCAGAGTTGGCAGCGCGGCACTTCAAAGGCAACGGGGTCCTCTCCATCTCTTTCGTAAATCGAAGCTATGATCGCGCACTTGAATTGGCGAAGGATCTGGGTGGCATTCCGGTAAAATTTGAAGACTTTCACGTCGAGATGGCCCGTTCAGATATCGTTCTCTGCTCTACAGGCGCCCCCGAATATGTCATCAAGTCTGAAGAAGTCTCCAAGGTGATCGCAATCCGTCAAAACAGGCCGATCTTCTTTATCGATATCTCCGTGCCTCGAAATATAGACCCAAAAATAAACGATCTCGACAATGTCTTTCTCTATGACATTGATGACCTTCAGATTTCTGTGGAGACGAACATCAAGCAGAGAAAAAAAGAGGCGCTGAAGGCAGAGGAAATCATCTCGGAAGAGATTGAACGTTTTTCCCGGTGGTTCAAGTCGCTCGATGCCGTTCCGATGATTATCGCCCTCAAAGGACGGGCGGAAGAGATTCGCATGGCGGAACTGGAGAAGATATTAGGCAAAATGGGAACGCTGACAACGGCACAGCGTGAGGCGCTTGAAGGCCTCACGTCCGCAATCGTTAACAAGCTTTTACACACCCCTCTGACGGTCCTGAAACAGGAAGTCCACTCCACGAATGGCAACATGATGCTGGAAGCAACCCGTCGATTATTCGATCTTGAAGACATGCTCGCCCAACCCGAAAGAGAGAAACAAGAGAAGACTAAAGGACCTCCCACATGAAGCAAACAGGCCTCGGCCTCCTGGCGGGTCTGCTTTTGCTCCTCCCATCCGGCTGCAGTGAACCCCTAAGAAACGAAAAAAACGTGACGACCTTCATCCCGGAGGTAATCCCTCTCCGGTCCGCCCCCTTGCGTCCAGGCCCTCCACACACTATTTCTCCACAGAGTCGGCATAAAGATTACTTCCTGGGAGGGAGCTTCAGCACCGGAGATGGGAGCTACGTCCGATCTCTCTTTGTCGACGATGAGGTTGTCTGGGTGGGAACCACAGAAGGGATCATCAAGGTGGGACGGAAATCAGGAGAGGCACTTCGAACTTTCACGATGCATGACGGCCTGAAGAGCCCCTATATCTTTACTATCAATAAAGATCCACAAGGGATTCTCTGGTTCGGAACAAATAATGGCGGACTCAGCCGGTACGACGGCAGCGCCTGGAAGACCTATCTTCCCTCTGACGGCCTGGCCGATTTTTGGGTCTATGGGATGGACTTTTCAACCGACGGGGCCATGTGGATCGCCACATGGGACGGCGTCAGCCTCTTCGATGGACAACACTTTACAAACTATAATACAAAAGACGGCCTCGCCGACAAATGGGTTTATGCCCTTGCAATCGACGATGAGGGTGCCGTCTGGTTTGGGACGGAGGGAGGCGTCAGCCGCCTTGATCAAAAAGGAATCTGGAAGACCTGGACCCATCAGGATGGGCTGGGGGCGCCGAATAAATTCAGCCTGCCTAAGAGTGACAATACCGGCTTTGGAACCCTCTCGAAGTCTGACAGCGAAGACTACAATCATAAACATAACCTTTCCATCCTTGGCCCGGATGGAAATGAGACTTATAATGAAAACTACATCTTTTCAATGGCGATCGATCTTGAGGGCAACCTTTGGTTTGGAACCTGGGGCGGGGGCGCGAGCCGATTTGACGGGACCCATTGGCTTAACTATACGACCGAAGAGGGCCTCGCCGGAAACATCGTCTTTGATATTACCGTCGATCCCGTAGACGGGGCCATCTGGTTCGGGACCAATCACGGGGCCTCTCGTTTCGATGGCAAAAACTGGATCAGCCTGACCCTGCAAGATGGACTGGCCGACGAGAATATTTATGCTATTGCCATTGACAAGGATCAGAAGATCTGGCTCGGAGAAAAAGGCGGGGTCGATGTCTGGGCACCCATTCAAAAAGAGGAAGGACACAGAGGTTGATGCCAAAACCATTGATAAAAATAGGAAGCCGTGGAAGCCAACTCGCCCTCTGGCAGGCCCAATGGGTACAAAGTCAACTTCAATCGAAAGGGCTTCGTGTAGAGATCCAAAAAATTAAGACAACGGGCGACAAGATTCTTGATGTTCCGCTCGCAAAGCTTGGGGGGAAGGGCCTCTTTGTCAAGGAGATCGAAGAAGCATTGATGCGAAAAGAGATCGACCTCGCGGTCCACAGCATGAAGGATGTGCCGAGCGAAATCCCGGAACCGCTCCATCTGGCCGCAATCCCCCGCCGGGAAGACCCGCGCGATGCCGTCATCAGCCGGGAGGGCTTAAATATCGCCGGCCTTCCGAGGGGAGCGACCATTGGCACCAGTTCTCTACGACGACAAACCCAATTGTCTGCTTTTCGCTCGGATCTAAAGTTTGTCATGCTTCGCGGAAATCTCGGCACCCGCCTTCGTAAACTTGAAGAGGGGAACTTCGACGCCATCATCCTTGCCGCAGCCGGCCTTCATCGCCTCGGATGGAAAGACCGGATCACCGAATATCTCTCCCCGGAGATCCTTCTCCCCGCCATCGGCCAGGGCGCCCTTGGAATCGAGTGCCGCCGGGACGACCAAGAGACCAACACCTTGATCGCTTTTCTCAACGATTCAGAAACCGTCTACACCGTCTCTGCGGAACGGGCGATGTTGATCCGACTGGAGGGAGGATGCCAGATCCCGATCGGAGGCTACGCAACGCTAAATGAAGGCCGCGTCACCTTAAGGGGTCTCGTCGCCAGCCTCGATGGGAAAGAGATCATCCGTGAGTCCCAGACAGCGGATGCCTCAGAAGCAACCCCATTAGGAATCTCTGTCGCCGAGTCGCTCTTGGCAAAAGGGGCGGATCGAATTCTCTGGGAGATCTATGAGGACGATTAAATAACAGGAATTTCAAAAAAATAAGACCAATAATTTGTTGATAATCATTTCTCATAAAAAACTCTTCCCAACACAGAGGAAACCCCAATGGTAATCCTCCCTAAATATAAAGGTGCTCAGAAGTAGAATTTTCCAATATAGTAATTTAGGAGGAGAATCTACGA
>DUAG01000045.1 GCA_012960925.1 Candidatus Manganitrophaceae bacterium | reverse complement strand
GAAGGACTTGCCAAAAGCATGGAGAAGAGCCACCAGAAAAAGACCACCCGTGATTTTACCGAGATCCGAATAGATAAAGAAAAACGTGTCCGGATGGATCAAGACAAGGCACGGGTAGGGGAGGGTTTGAACAAAGGAAAAACTACCCATAAGGCGGTTCAGATCAATAACGAAAAAGAGGTCGAAGGCACTTATCGAGGCGTAGCGAAGATCGACGGCGAGAAGTATGCCATCATGGAGACAAAACAGAGTTTTGAGTTAGTTCCCCACAATAAAGAACTCCAAAAACATTTACACAAAGAAGTTAAAATCAGTCGTAGCGGCCCGGTGATGGGCATTCAGAGGGTGTCCCGTGGCATGGTCCGTGATAGAAAATCTGGACGTGAAAGATAAAGATCACGGTACCCTCAAGCCGGAAATTTCTTACAACGGCGAACAGTAACTTCTTACAAATGGGCTCCAGGATCTCCCACGAACAAATATCTCCTCGTTTCCGAAACCAATAATTTTCTTACAGATCATTTTGAAGTAAAAGATAATCTAGGAGCTCGGAAGATTTCAATAAATGGATTCTACCGAATCCCGCCCAAAACAACCTATGCAATCAGTAAATATGTGATGACCCCTCAATTAACATTTTATAACGATATCGAAGTTGGAAACCGCGAGACCTTCATAAGTGCAACCGCAAAGAAATATGACCTTTCTGTTGCATGGACAATTAACAACCAGATCGACATCAAACTTGTTCATGATACAGGTTTTGAAAATGCCTTAGAGATGGTCGCGGTTGATGTTGTTCGAGGGCGGGTGCCGGCGACGTACACCATCACCCGCTAGGTGAATCTGCTACGAGCGCCTGATGCACTCAATGGACAAGATTTTCCAAAACATTTCTCACTCACCGTATAGACACATACGCCTCCGTTCAAAATAACCTGAAAAATCCCGTCCATCAAGCACCTGATTCCCTCTCGCTACGATTCCATATTTTGGTGAAATTTAGGCAACAGGAAGAGTTACAAACGGCATTTTTCCATCATTGAAGAACTGAGGATTTATCTTACCTATTCGTCAAAATTTAACAGGCTGAGAATTGGCGATTTCGGGGAGAAGTCAATTGTAGCTCCATTTGAGGGACTATGTTAAAAAGTAATGTCTCAAATGGCATGAAAGAATGGGGAAAAACAAGGCGGGAAAGGGCTTAAAAGGTGAAAGGCTTAGACCTTATCATCAACTCTGTTTCAGGGATAACTATTGAAAAGGCTCTACATATTTTTTGTAATACTCTTTTGACAAGTTTTGTGCTTCCGATAGCGTAGCAGGGTTAAGTTGTTTAGCCATCAAATTTCTGAACGAACTCGGTAAGCCTTGCGCTGTCGAAAGATTAGACCAGACATATGCCTTTTTGAAATCCTTTGCAACGCCTCGGCCTGAACCGTACATAAAGCCAAGCCTAAGCTGTGCAAAGCGATGACCCTGCTCCGAAGCCTTGCGGTACCATTTGAACGCCTCCTTGTAATCTTGGGGAACGCCCTGCCCTTCTTCGTAAATCTCGCCAAGGGTATGCTGCGCTTCGGCATAGTCCTGTTCAGCAGCCTTGCGGTACCATTTGACTGCCTCCTTGGAATCCGAAGGAACGCCTTTCCCTATTTCGTAGGTATTTCCAAGATGATACTGGTCTTTGGCGTCGCCCAGTTCAGCTATCTTTCGCTGCCATTTGAACGCCTCCTTGTCATCCTGTGGAACGTTCTCCCCTGTTGCGTACATCACGAAAAGGCTAAGATACGCTTTAGCATAGCCCTGTTCAGCAGCCTTGCGGTACCATTTGACTGCCTCCTTGGAATCCGAAGGAACGCCCTGCCCTATTTCGTACATTACCCCAAGGTCATACTGCGCTTTGGCATAGCCTTGCTCCGCAGCCTTTCGCCACCAATTGACCGCCTCTTTGTCATTCTTAGGAACATCATCACCCTGAACATACATTAACCCAAGTCTATACTGTGCATCGGCATTTCCCTGTTCAGCCAGCAGCCGGGTTTCTTCAAATGTTGGCTTTGTGCTTTCGGCCATTACGGACGCAACAAGCACGGAGAAAACAAAAAGAAATATGGACAAAAAAGATCTTACACGCATTGTCTATAGAATCTGTATTTTGAAAATCGTTCTATGGATGCTGTCGGAAAGTAAACAAAAACAGTAAATATTCAGCTTCCCTGAATTTCTCTCCAAAACAGGGCGTAAGTAAACGAGGTTCCCTTTATTTGCCTTTGTCGATTTCTGGTTAAAATCTACACCTTTCAGAAATATTTTTCAATTCACACTTTCAGGGGAAAAGTGATGTTTGTTCTCTCCTCTAAGCCAACGAGAAATGGAACGTCACGGATTTGAGGTGTCCGCATCCACATCTCACCATCGCGGCACAACTCACTTTGGTTGGATCATTGAAGTTGACAATTACTTTGAGGTCATCGCAGTGGCAACTTATGGCCTGATCTCTTATCGACTCATCGATATGTTGTTTACAACGTTCCCTTGTTTCAGGCTTCAAGGTATCATCTAAAAAGCGGTAGCTATTTCCCATGTATCCGACCCCTTCCCCACCTGGCCCGTGCCTATAAACCCCTCTTACTTGCCTCTCGGGAGGGTAGCCCTCAACCTTTTGATCTCTTCCAGAACTTCCTCCTTTTTCAGGATCCCCTTCGCATCCAGAAGGTTCATTATCGCCTCTTGAAAGAATATATTGCTCATCATTAATTCTTCAAATGAAGCCACTTCTTTTGGATCGAGGTTTTCTGCCATATTGATCTCCTTACCAAAATCCCGGTTGCTTCGTTCCTTCAAGAACGGTCTCAATACTATCTTCAATCTCTGAGAGGAAATCGAGGCCAGTGAGGCTTTCTACTTCATCGACGGTAGTGATGAATTTCGGAAGGTCGCTCGTCTTGAGCTTCTTGTTTCTCAGGACGAAAGCGATCACCTCAACCCGGATCGGATCAAAAATGATCTTGAAGAAATGTGAGGGAACAGCAACTTTGTTTTTTCCGATGGTTCTTTTTGGTCCCTCAAAGATCGGTCCAGTGATGATATACAGTTCTCCTCGTTCGGCAGTCCATTTACGGACCCGCTCTTCTAGGGCTTTCCAGATCCCACGATTAAACCCTACCCCAACTTGAGGGACAATATTAGAGAGCAGAAAGCTCTCGTCCATAGCCCGGGCATTCCATTTCATCGATCCAGCCGGGGCCATGTGTCCTCTATCATAGCCACTTTTTTTGTAATCATTGAGTGCTGCCCGGTTATTCTTTTCTAAATCGGGATCGGGCCTGAAGTGATCAATACGAGGGAACCTTCCAGCCACCCTCCTCCTGGTGAGATGATAAATAACCCAGTCGGGTACCTTCAGAACCGCGTCATGAGAGAGTGCGTACCCGAGTCGGCAGAGGAGAACTGGTCCGTTGCTGGGTGCTCCATACTTAAGATGTTCGCAGTCTGAGAGGCCTGTTTCAATTGTTGGGGAAGGTGGGGGAGGGGGTACACCTGGCTTGAGAGGTTCATTAAGACTTGGCAAAGTCCGAAGCATCTCGGACTTGCTGGCAAATGATCGACCAGAAAATTGTCCTTTGTGACATTCGTAGATTCCCGCCTTCCGGTTGTTGTGACAACCAAAGGAATCAAGTCTGCCTCGATGGGCAAGGGTAGGGGAGGGAGAGAGAAGGAGGACAAGGAGAATGATCAGACACCGACGTCTCATTGGTAAGATCCATTTGGGATAAAAAATGAAGGGGTGTGGTTGAGGGTATTATAGGGGAGAAACCGTCGATTCGCCAGACATACTGCGTTATCGGTCTTTTTGTCTCCTCACCGTACGGAAGAGTACTCCTTGATCGCAAAAAAGACCTCTGGCCTTGTCTTTCAGAGGACTTGCCGGTTTCCTAGATCATCGCCGACCTAGTGACAAGGAGCTTTCAGGGAAGGGATTGCTAAGATTGATTCGGTAACCTGAGAATTTAAAGTCCTGAGCATTTATCTTGCCGAGGCTTAAGAATAAGACAACAGAGAAATGAGGCTTGCGAGTTGAAAGCGCGTCTTGGTCAAAACTGAGATGGCATTAGTTTTTTCGGTCGAAAATGTGGAGCCCTACAAAATTGCATTCAAGACTCAGATTTGAATGATATCCCTTTAATATCGATGATGATAACTTCATAGTAGAGAGTTTTTCCGGCCAATAGATGATTGGAGTCCAGCACGACCGTGTCCTTCTTAATCTCTGCAACGCGAATATCATGCGTCTCACCATTCGGTTTCTTGGCCTGAAGCAATGTCCCAACCTTTAAGGCGGCTTGAGGAATCTGGTCTTTTTTAACCTCAACAATGGCATCCTGATTAACGAGACCATAACCTTGTTCTGGTGAAAGCGTGACCTTTCTGTTTTCCCCAACCTTCATCCCTTCTATGGCATTTTCCAGCGCCGGAAAAATCTCATGTGAACCATGAATGAAAGTCATTGGTGCATCCCCGACATTGCTGTCAATGACCTCTAATCCTTTCTCACCTTCAATTCGAAGTGTGTATTCAATGCTCACTTCCTTATCCTTTGAAACCGTCTCCCTTTCTGGTTCAGCCTGGAGAAGTGCCACATTGAATAGCGTTAAAATAACGAGACTGCAAGTAATCCATCGTGTAATATTGTTTTGGTTCATCGTACCAGTGCCCTCCCTGTGAACAATTCTTAAACACAATAACGCACAAATGCGGTCTTGTGCAAATAAGATGTTACAGAGTAAGTCAACGCATCAGCATTATTTTTTATGATGAATCCTTCGATGTTTGAAGGAAAATGTGATGTGAATGCAGTCAGCTCAAGTCTGTGACGTTCCGTTTCTCGTTGGGTTAGAAGAGGTCGCCTCCGTCCTGGTCGAAAAGGAAGCCCCTATTTTTTACAGACTGCCTTTTGAAAGGTTAGGTTTGTGTATGTGATTCAAAAACCGACTTACAAAAATGCCCCAGGATCGACGATCTCAAAGCGTTTGATAGGCTAGGACCTCAAATTCCATCATTATATAGGCGAGGAACCCGCCGATGGCTAGCGCGAGACCCATCCGCCAGTAATACTGAGTTATCGGTCTTCGTTGGTTCCTCAGCGGACGGAAGGGTACGCCTTGATCTCCAAAAGGTCTCTGGACTTGCCTATCAGACGACTTTACGGTTTCCCAGATCACCGCCGACCTTGAAACACAGAGCGATCAGGGGAGAGTAGGGAAATTGATTCGAAAATATGAAGATGCCAGGGAGTGAGGCTTTATCTTACAAATCGATAATTCCCGAAACTCTTAAAATTTGCGACTACATCTTTAAGTATTGAATATTTTGAGGAATACGGGGAGAAAGAGAAGATAGCGCCTCACATCAGTGTCAGCAAAAAGTGGAGATCTTTGATTCTTCTCGTTCTTTTTTTGCTCTATTTAGATGTTAGGCAATTTTTTAGGCTGGAGGGGATGGAACCAATTTTTCGGGTGCTTTAGGGAGAATTCCCCCTGTGTAGTATGTTACAGTGAATTTGTGTTGCAATAAATTATTGCAACACTTTGAGCGATGGAGTACATTTTATTTTCAATTTACCAGGATATTTCAGGCCTTGGAGAGAACATGGGCATAAAGTCTGACACAGACCATATTAGTACGGCTTTTAATGTCTTAAAAGAAGCGGTTTTTGTTTATGATCAAAATAGGGTGATCAAACGCTTCAACCAGGCCGCCGAAAGAATAACGGGCTTCAGCAAAGATGAGGTCATTGGCCGGAAATGCGTCACTCTTTTTAAAAAGAGTGTCTGTCTTGGAAATTGCGATCTTTGTATGGTCGCGAAAAAAAGCCAGGAACCTATTCGATTCGAATCACGATTCTACCGTAAAGATGCTCAAGAACGGTTCGGCGAGTTTAATGTTGGACTCCTCAATAAGGAGGAGGATGGACAGCTTGAAGTCCTTGTTGCCCTAACTGATATCACAGAAGCCGTGGAATTGAGAAATGCCCTTACTGAACGAACTTCATTCCATAAGATCATTGGGAAAAGCCGTTCGATGAAGGCACTTTACAAGACCGTAAAGAACACGGCCTATTTCGATTCCACGATTCTGCTTCAGGGAGAAACGGGCACAGGGAAAGAACTCATTGCACAAGCCATCCATGTTGAAAGCCCCCGTCGTAACAAGAAGCTGGTTAGGGTGAATTGCGCCTCTTTTTCGGACACCCTTTTGGAAAGTGAACTTTTCGGACACGCAAGAGGTGCATTTACAGGAGCAATTAAAGATAGAATTGGGCGCTTTGAAGAAGGAGATGGCGGGACGGTTTTTCTGGATGAAATTGGAGATCTAAGCCTGAATATCCAAGTGAAACTACTCCGAGTCTTACAAGAAAAAGAAATTGAACGTGTGGGTGAAAATCGTTCCCGTAAGACCGATTTTCGACTCATTGTCGCCAGTAACAAAAACCTAGGGGAAGAAGTCTCTAAAGGACATTTCAGAAAAGATCTTTTCTATCGCCTTAATGTGATCCCAATTTGCATCCCGCCACTCAGAGAACGGAAGGATGACATCCCTTACTTATCCAAGCATTTCATGAATCGCTGGCAAGGGAGATCTTCTAAAGAGATCTCAAGTATTTCTGATAATGCCATGGGAAAGCTCATGGATTATGACTGGCCCGGAAATATCCGTGAGCTCGAAAATACCATTGAATACTCCTGTGTTAAATGCACTGATGGGACAATCCATGTTCCTGATCTGCCCTATTTAATAAGCTCATCCAGCGTTCAGGAAACGGGCACAAGAAAGCCCAGGAAAAAGATCTCAAAGGAAATGATTGTCGATGCTATGATACAGGCAGATGGGAATAAGAGCGAAGCAGCCCGGCAACTCGGCTTGCACCGTGTTACCCTTTGGAGGAAGATGCAGCACTTAGAAATAGCAAGCCCCCTCTAATGAGAGGGCTTGCAGGGATTTGCCTCATACAACGCGGCCGGCATCAGAATGGAAATCACAATAGTCAGAAACTATTTTCCCTTTTTAAATATTGAATTGTCTTCTTTTCCGCCTACAGCCAGGATGCCAATTGCACCCTTGGCTACGCGATAAATACTGTGATCGACCAAGATATAACTTCCGGGCACATCGACTTTCATCTCAACAATGGTTGCCCCCGCAGAAGGCACCAATGTCGTCTGAACATTATGATTGACTGCACCTCCGATGGAGCCTTCCATGTAGACCTTATCGAAAATTTCTCCGATCACATGGAAGGAAGAGATATTATTGGGTCCGATATTACCGAAATAGATTCTCACATTATCTCCGGCATTGGCTTTGATCACATTGTCCCCCATCAATGCACCGGCCTTCCCATTAAAAAAGACATAGTCCGGCTGATCCGCCATTCCCTTATTAAAATCAAGTTCTAAGAGGTTTTCCTTACCAGCAGATTTTGTAAAGAACTCACTCTGGAAAACATAAAATTCTTTATCCACGTCAGACATGCCCTCCTCTGGCTCTACCAGAATCAAACCATACATCCCGTTTGAAATGTGATGAGGAATACTCGGTGCCCCAGCTGCGCAATGATAGATGTAGAGACCCGGTTTCAAGGTTTTAAATGTAAAAACAGATGCTTCTCCGGGTTTGACCTCATTGACGTGCGCTCCACCTCCGGGACCGTTAACCGCATGGAGGTCAATGTTATGAGGCCATTGATTGTCTTTGTGATTGGCCAGGTGGAATTGGACAGAATCACCGACTCGCACTCGAATCATCGGTCCAGGTGTTGTCCCATTGAAAGTCCAAAATTTATACTTCTTGTCTCCATCAATTTCTTGGGTGATCTCCCTGGCCTCAAAATTGACGACAACCGTCGCAGGTGATTTTCTTTTAACTGGAGCTGGAACGTGAGGTGCCGTTGCTAACACCGCATTTTCTGCAAATACTCTCCCAGGAGACATAAGAACAAACAGGGTTGCAAATATCGCAGCACAAAATCTGTAAAGACATTTTTCAATTTCCATCTATTTTTATCCTCCAAATATTTTTGACACGGCCATCTCCATGTAAGGCAATGACCCTGATGGGAGACCGGATATAACTAGTTACTTCAGAATGAAGAAATTGCATGTATTGTGCCAAAAGATGTTATTGTATTAACTCATTGATTAATTGGAAGAAATTGGGATCAGTGATATGGTATTGATTTAATGCAATAGTGCATAAGTGTTGCAATAAATTTATTGCAATACCTTGATCTTACGGAGTGCTGTTTGCTGCAAGCTATTTCCATTCAAGGAATCCATTCCCTATCGATTTCAGGCAACAATCATTTTCACTCGAAACCTTGCATAGAAGCGAATTACCTAAAAAAACAACGTTTCGGGAAGAAATCTTCGGCCGTTTGCCAATTTTATTTTTATAGGCTTCAGAGAAAAAGAAATAATCTCACCAAAATTATGTCTAATTCCATAGAAAACAACCTCCACAGATGCCCCATATCGACGATTTCAAAGCGTCTGATAAGCTAGGACCTCGATATCCGTCATTATATACATGAGAAACAGTCGATGGCTAGCGCGAGACCCATCCGCCCGAGATACTGCGTTATCGGTCTTCGTTGGTTCCTCACCGGACGGAAGAATATGCCTTGATCTCCAAAAAAACCTCTGGCCTTGTCTTCCAGTCGGCTGGCCGGTTTATTAGATCCCCGCCGATCCTGGGACATGTAGCCACTAGAAAAAAACCACCCTTAGTTTCACTGAAATCCGAATAGACAAAGAAAAACCCGATCATTTGGATTGTAAACCAGGACAAATAAGACCCTCCAAACCTAGTGGAGAGAATGGGAATTCAGCTTGCAAAACCTACAGGAAAGGTTATAATGATCATAATGATTCAAAAATATCAGAGGTAACTATCATGAAAAAACTAGCCGCAAGGGAAGCAAAAACACATTTTGGGGAACTAATGGATACCGTTCAAAGAGAACCCGTCTCTATTGAAAAACATGGGCGGCCTGTCGCCGTCATTATGTCGATGGAAGAGTACAAAACCATCGAGGAGATGAAACTTGAACGCTTGAGAGCGCACCTCTCTGAAGGCGAGATCCAGCTAGATAGAGGGGAGGGAGAAGACGGCGAAACGTTCTTTGAGAAGATCGTGGATGGCAACGGCTAACCATGAGTAAGTACACCCTCTCCCCACGAGCGAAACAAGATATTGTCGACATACAGAAATATACAAATGAAAAATGGGGGAATGAGCAAGCAAAACAATACATCGCCCTGCTACGCAATAAAATACGGATGCTCGCAAAGAACCCTGTCCAGGGTAAAAATCGTGATGACGTAAAGGAAGGCTACCAGAGCTTTCCAGAAGGAAACCACATTATCTTCTACCGCCAGGCAAAGGACAAAATAGAAATCCTCGGAATTCCCCATCAGTCGATGGACGTTCTCCCTCATTTTGAACATGATCCTCCCACAGAAAAACTGAATTGACTAACCTCAGATCGTATCCTGACAGGATTTGTTCAGGGTTTTAACCATTACAGACCAAGTCATTTTCAAATTCAGCCCGCAAAGGTGATTTCAAGTCGTGTAAAAATAATTTCCTATAACAACACTTTATACTATCTCATAACGTCGTTTATGAGATATAATAGGTTCTTCAGAACAGAAGAGCTTATGTATGACCGAAGACTTCCAAATCCTTCCATCAGCACCTTTTTCAAAACTTCCAGCAGTCCTGGCCGATCTGGGAGAGTCTGCACAACGGGTCTTTCTTGAATTCTTCACCGCACAGATCAGAAACGCGAATACACGCCAAGCCTACCTGCGCAATGTTTGCCGATTTCTGGATTGGGTTGAAAGCAGAGGCGCAACGCTTCCAGAGATAAAGGCAATGCACGTTGCCCTATACATCTAGCAGCTCGGAAAACCGAAAGACTCCGGCGGAATGGGTTACTCCGCCCCGACGATCAAACAGCACCTGGCGTCCTTGCGGGTCTTTGGGGCCTTCCTGGTGATCCGGCAGATTGTCCCCGCTAATCCGGCCGCCGATGTCCGGGGACCGAAACATATTGTGACCACCGGCAAAACACCGGTCATGACAGGAGAAGATGCCAGGGCTTTATTTGCCTCAATAGATGCCTCCAAACCCAGCGGACTACGCGACAAGGCCCTCATTGGGGTCATGGTCTACACCTTTGCCAGGATATCGGCTGTCTGTGCTCTGGATGTAAGAGACTACTATCAGGTCGGACGCCGGATGAATTTCCGGTTTCAGGAAAAAGGGGGACGCCACCATGTCATGCCCGCACACCACACGGCCATCGAGTACATGGAAACCTACATGTCCGCCCTGAAAGAAAAAGATGGGCCGATTTTTAGGTCCATGACCCGGAACCGAAGCGGGTTCACCAACAGGCGGCTTGATCGCCGAGAAGCCCTGGCGATGGTAAAACGGCGCTGTAAGGCCGCCGGTCTTGGAGATCGTTTTACAAACCATACCTTCCGGGCCACAGGGATCACGGCTTATCTGAAGAACGATGGCCAGCTCGAACACGCGCAGTACATGGCAGGCCACGCCTCCCCTCGAACCACAAAACTCTACGACCGGAGGGCACAGGAAGCCACCCTGGATGAAGTCGAACGGATTATCCTGTAACGACCCATAGTAACGCTTGACATTATTAACGCTATGCGTTACTATCTTGTAGATGATAAAAACCTTCGCGAGTAAAGAAACAGAAAAACTGTTCAGACGAGAACGATCACGAAAAATTCCTGAGACCATTCAGAAAATTGCTCGACGAAAGCTTGAAATCCTAGATGTGGCAGAGGTGCTACAGGACTTGCGGATACCCCCATCAAACCACCTCGAAAACCTGACGGGGAAAAGAAAAGGCCAGCACAGCATCCGTATCAATATCCAATGGCGTATCTGCTTTGAGTGGCGTAAGGGCGACGCCTACAAAGTGGAGATCGTTGACTACCATTAGGAGGTATTATGGCCAAGACTAAATTAGCACCGATCCACCCTGGAGAAATCCTTATGGAGGAATTTTTAAAGCCAATGGGAATCAGCCAGTACAAAGTGGCAAAAGATATCAGCGTCCCTGCAAGACGTATTAATGAGATTGTCCACGGCAAACGCTCTGTATCTCCAGATACTGCGTTGAGGCTATCCAAGTACTTCGGGCTTTCTGAAAGGTTCTGGATTAACCTTCAGGCCCGTTATGATCTGGAAACAGAAAAGGACCGTTTAAAGGACAGACTGAACAAAGAAGTCCATGTCTACGCTACTGCTGTTTAAGCGGTTATTGAAAAGCGTCGCGATGACTGGAACCTGTCTTCTACTCTACCCTTCCTTCTTCCCTTCTTTTTTTCTTTTCCGAAATGACTACAGTTGACGAATATACGGCAATGCCGTATATTGATGGTATGCAGACAGTAGTTGAAACCCCTGGGTTTATAAAAGATGCCAGGGACGTTGGTTTATCGGAGGATGAAAGAGAGGGAATCGTAGAGTTTATTTCTGAAAATCCGCTTACGGGTGTTAGTATTCCTGGAACTGTGGGAGCTCGGAAAGTCCGGTTCTCTGCGAAAGGGAAGGGGAAAAGTGGCGGGGTTCGTGTCATCACTTTTTATTCCGGGATTGATATTCCTGTTTTTCTCCTTAACGTGTTTGCCAAAGGCGACAAAGTGAATTTAACAAAAGCAGAGTGCAACACGCTGAAAAATATATTGGGTAGTATTGCAGATGCCTACAGAAATTGGAGAAAATGACTATGAAAACGGCAGGAAAGCGTATTATAGAAAGCGCCGAAGAGGCCCTTTCCTTTGCAAAAGGGGAAAAAAATCATAATTGCATCATTCATATTCCCGACGCTATTAATGTGCGCCGCATTCGTAAAAAGTTGGGCATGACTCAGAAAGCCTTTGCAGGTTATTTTGGCGTGAATCTTCGAACGATTCAGGATTGGGAACAAGGACGCCGTGTCCCTTCAGGAGCATCAAAAAACTTTCTGTTTGTAATAGATAAGGAGCCCGAGGCTGTCCGGCGTGTCCTCATAATGGAGGGTTAAATCCCATATTCCTGTCACAATATGAGGAGTCCGAAGATCGCTCCTTCCCTGAAAAGTTGGGTTCCTCACTAATCATTCAGAAAAGTAAAGACCGATGGACATCCAAATCCTATCGCAACTTCTAGTCTGGTATTTTGGGTAGCAAATCTATAACGCGTTAGGTAGAATAGGCTAGCATGGGCGTTGCTTTCCTCACCAAACAGTGCTTTACGTGACCATTTTTTAACCTTTCTTTCCATCCATCAGCCGATGGAAGACCTCACCGATCCCCGCCTTTGTCAGCGTTCCCCCGAACACCCGCTCCTTAATAATCCCATTCGGGCCAATAAAGAAGCTGACGGGAAGGCTCACGACTTGATAGCGCGAAGCAACCTCAACTTCTTGATCAAGGAGAATCGGGAAGGTAAGACCCATTTGCTTGACAAGCCTTGCCGCCTTTCCCGGGCTCTCACCAAAGTTGACTCCCAAGATGACGAAGCCCCGGTCCTTATACTCTTCATAGGCCACCTGCATTTCCGGCATCTCCTTCATACAAGGCTTACACCAGGTCGCCCAGAAGTTCAGCAGGACGACCTTACCACGATAATCGGCGATGGTAATTAAGGTGTCCTTGAGGGTCTTAAGTTGAAAGTGAGGGGCCGGACCGCCGACAAGGGGCGGGCGGCTGGCCATCCCGGTAATTGAAATAAAAACCAGAATAATGACGCCCATCACTAATAGTGTCTTTAATAAAGATAGCCTCGTTTTCAATCGATCACCCTCCAATGATAAGTGAATATTATTGCCTCCTGGCCGGCAAGCCTTGAGAAGTCGGTTGATTCAGTTTCAGTGCTTTCGCGAATCTTGTCAGCAGACGGCTTCCCTTAACTAAACGGCTGGCCTTTTCAAGATGTAAGGTTCGTGAATCATATTGTTTTAATTTGACGGAAACGGTTGCCTGATACAGGTGCGCTCCGGCAAGGGCGTGATTCCGCCATTCCTTTTCATTTTGGGAAACCTGAATAAAGAGTTCGGCCAAATCCGATCCGATGAGTTGCTCTTTCCTGATATGGCTCATCGGGGCAAGATACTCAATGAGAGGGTGGTTGTCGGTATTTAAAGGGGCGCCCTTGAAGAGGTCCTGCACGGCATCTGTCCCGCCCACATAGAACAGCATCATATCGTTGGGGGTTGCTAGAAAGGGATCCTGCGGTGACGCACTGTTTTTTACAGTCTGGAGTCGCGATTCCATTTTTTCAAGGTCAATCTTTAAAGGGCGCTTGGAGCCGATCAGGGCGAGTATCGGATAGTCGGGGGAAAAATTGCCGCGCCACATGGATACATGCGGGAAGGCCTCACTGAATGTCCTGCCGATAATCTGGAATTCCCGTAAAGAGAGTTGATAAAGGGGGAGCCACTGAACATACATCCCGCCCTCTGATAGCTTTCGCGCGGCTTCTCTGTAGTATTCAAGGCTGTAGAGAGTCCAGGTCCCGGCATGCCAGGGCACGAAAAGGTCAGAGATAACAAGATCGAGCGGCGTCTTATTTTTTGGAAGCGCAACCCTCCCATCTGCAATGACCAGATTCCACTTCGGATCATGAATGATCCCGCGGTTTTCGCGATCAAACCATGAGGCCGCCCGGACCACTTCTGGCAGCAGTTCGATCAGGGTGGCCTGATCCACAGGATGATCATAGATCGCGCTTGCCGTAATCCCGGTCGCCAGGCCGACAAAGGCAAGCGATTTCGGATCTGGATGGAGGAGGAGCGGTAGCTGTCCCATCCGTCTTTCCTCAATCTCGGCGGAAGAGCTGCCCAGGTTATAAGTGCTGTTTACCTTGAGTTTTCGCTCTCCTGACGGAAGTTCGACCACGGCCACCTGGGCCCCTGCCCCTTCTTCCAGGAAGAGAAGCTTTTCTCCGGACTTGAGATGCTGGGTTGGGAGGGAAGGCCAGATAAGGAGGAGCGGGACAAAGAGACTCCCTATGATAACAGGCCGTGCGACCCTTGAAAGAGGTCTTGCTCCGGGGAGTCGTTTTTCTTTGCTGAGGAAACTGCGGAGGACAAGGAGGCTCCCACAGGCATATCCCACTGCGACAAGACCCATGCCGGGCCAGAGCCCCAATTGCGGGATGAGGATAAAACCGGCGGCGAGAGCGCCAAGCACACCACCAATCGTATTCATCCCAAGGAGGCTTCCCATCTGCCAGCCGGTGCTTTGATTCTTTCGCTGGTCGATGACCCAGCAGAGCGGGAGAATCATCCCGGCGGCAATCATGACCGGGACGACCAGCGCGCCGGTAAAGAGGGTGATATTCAATATATATCCAATCGCTGTTGTGTCCCGGAAAAGAAACTTTAAATGGCTGGATCGAATGAAAATCCATGCCCCGAGAGGAATCAAGAAGGCAACGACCGATAAAGCGCGTAATAATAATTTATATGGATCCCCGTTTCTTCTGGAAAGTGAAGCGACCCAGGCGGCAGATATTGCCAGGGAGAGGAGGAAGAGGACAAGAATGAGTGAAAAACTGTAAACCGAGTTTTGAAAGACCAGACTGAACATCCGGGTCCAGAGAACTTCGAGCGCGAGCGTCCCTGCACCGGAAAGACCGGTCAGTAAAAAGAGGATCCTGGAAGGAAGGGGGGACGTCTGATTTTTGTGTGATTTTTTATGGCGATTGTCCTTATCGACTACTTCATCTGTCCCTTCGAGGTTTTGAGCTTCTGGGGTTCCCGTCTTCAATGCCAAAATTGCAATCATCAGGTTGAAAAAAATCGCCAGGGAAAAAGTCCCTCTGATGCCCAGCCAGAGCGGGAGGGCCATTCCTGCGGCCCCGGCTCCGATCATCCCGCCGGTGGTATTTATGCCGTAGAGCCAGGAGCTTTCACGTCCCGTATGCTCCGGATCCTGAGGTATGGCCTGGATAAGGAGCGGAAGGGTCGCACCCATTAGGATGGCCATCAGGATAAGGAGAAAGAAGAGCGGGATGAGAACCATCGTTCCACCTTTGCCCAGAAAGGCCATCGCGAAACCGCCGCAGGCCGCCATTGCAAGTTCGATTAGGGCATAGCCCTTCAGCGGCCTTGAAATCCGGTTCGCCCATTTTCCGCCGAGGAGGTTTCCGAGGGCTAGACCTGCAAATATGGCTGCTAGGACGAGCGAAGAAGCCTGGGCCGTGTTTCCCAGCCGCAGGGCAAATTCCCGGAGCCACAGGACTTCATAAATCAGTCCTGCAGCCCCGGAGAAAAATGCTAAGCCCCAGAGGGAAGCCCTGTTTTTGGACTTATCCGGCGTGGCCATGTCCGCCTGCTCCGCCGCCAGTCGCTGGAATTTCAAGCGTCTCCGGATCGACGTAGATTAATGAATTCGGCTCGTGCCCGACCTCAAGCGTGCTGATGACCGAAAGTGTCGCCGTATCGATAATGGAAACATTATCCGATCCCGAGTTTGGGACAAATAGCCGCGTCCCATCACTGCTGAGCTTGAGGGCGCGGTGGTCATGTCCCGGCCCGACCGTAATGAACGGGGTGGTTGCGTGAAGTGCTGGAATTCCGGTCACGGTGTTGATGTCGAACACGGCAACAGTATTTCCTGGATGGAGAAAGATGGGATTATTGGGATCTGTATCATTCACCGAATCAACGCTGCTGACATAGATCCGACCGTCGTTTTCAGTAATTGCAAACTTGTCAGGCTTGAAGTTTGTAACTTGGAGGTTTGCAATTTGAATGACGCCTCCCGCCGGAACCGTATCGGTACTTGTATCGATTACCGAAAGATATCCGGTTGTTGTTGCACTGTCATAGCCAACGGTATAAACGAAAGTTCCAGCATGGTTGGTGTGGGTAAAGCCAGATGCCGGGATCTGGCCTGCCGCTGATCCTTTTGTGATTCCACCCAGATCAAGGTCTACACTACATGTCGATGCCGCGGTTGTGGGCGTGTGAGGATCAGTCGGGATGGTAGGAATAGAACCGTCCAAATTTATGATCGTAATGGCCTCAGTCGGGCCGACGACATTTGCAACATAGGCGTGACCGCTGACATCTGAATAGTCGATCCCGTGGGGGACAATCCCAACAGGAACAGTACAGATGGTTTGAAGCAGGTTAATATCAACGATGGATGTTGTCCCCGCACTCAGGTTGGTGACCGCCACCCGGTTCGCGACATCGCTGTAAGCGACGATGTGATGGCCATCTCCCACTCGGATACGAGCGATTTCCAAAAGGAAGCTGGCATTATTCGGGTTGGTATCGATTATCGAAATTGAATCATCCTGTGCGACTAGCAAAGGATCATTTGCCGGATCACGTCCGGATGGCCCGTCATTGCCAACGATGAGGAGATTCCCTCCCTTGATCACCTTGGAGTGAATCGGTCTTGCTCCTACCCCGATTTGTTTAATCACCGTATTTGAATTCGCATCGATGACGCCAACACTGTCTGCCCCGGAATTGTTGACATAAACATGGCCGAATGTAGCGGCGACATCATTTGACCCTCCGGGACTCAATGTCCCGATGACTTCAGGTGCCCCGTCACCGGTGATGATGGCAACGGTGGGAGATTCCAAGGGTGGGTCTCCGGGATTCAGGCCGGGAAGCCCGCCACTGGCAATAAAAGCTTTCTGGTTATGGGCAGGCGGTGAGACGGGTGGATCAAAACTTTCGGCGCACTGGGTCATCAAGAGGGCTACCGGAAGCATTGCGAGTGTTGTCAGCATACGTTTAAATTTTTCTTTACGGGATGACATTATTTATCTCCTTCATCTATGGTTCAGGACTTCCATTTTCAGCGAGTCATTTCCTAAAAGGTGTAGGACGCTCCGAGTGCAAGCCCGAAACGGGACACAAGGTTCACATCATTGACATACTGAAATACCGGGATTTGTAAAAAGGTATAAAGGCCCAGATTATCCGAGGCCTGAACACGGATGCCGGGCGTGATGTTGACCCATGTTCCACCAGTGGATGAGACTCCTCCCCCTATAAATTTATCTCTCTTGGCTTCGCGAAGATTGACCTGGCCACTCACGGAGACTTTTTCAGTGAGGAGATACCCGATCCCGGCGTTTAGAAGGATCTGATTGCCAAACTCATAGTCGAGATCGTTTTCAGTCGTCAGTTGATAGCTTCCTGAGAAAAATGCATCAAGAGAATGAGGTACGATCTGATAGTCGTAGAAAGCGGAGAAAAGAAAGTCGTAAGATCCGCTCCCCGGCATAATCGTTGGTTCATTGATTTTTCCCAGGCTGTCATGGAGTTTGTATTCTCCTGACGGGAACTTTAGTCCTCCTCCCATAACAACAAGATGCCGGGTCAGTACAACCGGAGCATACTTGGCAATGACACGGATGTCGCCGAGTCCAGAGGAGCCATCTTCCCGCGTAAAAAATTCTCCGGGCCCTCCCACTTCATCGAAATGCTCATGCGACCGGTCATTCTTTAAAGGGATGGCCACCTGTACCGTGAGCTTGTCTGTAATCCCGTACCCGACATCAATTTGAAGCAGTTCATTAATGGTCCGGACTTCCCTATGATGGTCGGGAATAATGATCCTGTTTTCAAAATCAACCTTTGGGACGACAGCTTCATTGGCATTGCTGCTCCCCCGGTGAAATTTATCCATCGGGATATAACGATGAGAGATATCGATGGTCATCTGGCCCGGGACGGAGATCCCTTCCTGTGTGCCTGTGACAAGGAAACAATTTGCTGATCCACAGCTGGCTCCTGCATTTGGGACGGCCAGGGAAAACCATAATACAGTGATAATCCAAACATTAATTGGTAGAGACTTTCCTCGCATAACAACTCCTTTCACGATGGAATCGATAAAGTAAGATTACAGATACGAACCGATCTGGCTTTACAACAACACTCAGCTAAAAAAGGATAAGATCCCTCAGTACACTTCGTTTCCTCGAAATGACACATCGAATTTATTTTCATTTCGAGAGAAGAGAGAAATCCTTGGCCTTTTTCATCTTACCGACCGCTACTCTCTTTCCAGCCAGAACGACGTATCTATCTGGTAGTAATAAGGAACAACTTGTATGAATTGATGTTCAGGAAAGGAAAAACGGTGGGGGGCGTGCATAGTAGGAGAGTACAGAGACTTTATGAAAGATTTGCTCGACTAAGTTGCTCAGCTTCGCAATGGACGGAATAAAACCGCTATTGAGGTTCTGGTCCGATGTGTGGACAAACGTCGAAGCAGCACACATCCAGTTACAGGTAAAAGTGGTGTGCTGAGCGGCATGATTCGGATTCCGGCCATGCCCGAGGGCATGCCGCTCCATACCGACCGTCATAAAAGCGGTTAAAAAAAGATAGATCAGTACAAGAAGTTGAGCTGCATATTTAAACTGCTTCTTTTGATTCATCATCTTTGCGATCGATTGTAATTTTTGATGATAATTTGCGCAAACGGTCATCTTCGAGGGTTTGGCTCTATAAATAAACCTCGGGCGCCCGTGCGCATCCATAAAGGCTTTTCTTGGGTTTGATACACGTCTCCCCAATAGGGCCTAATGATAGACTCTTGCTTTGATTATTGTGCTTGGGGAGGACCGCGGCTGTGAAGGATTGAAGCGAAGGTTTGGAAATGAATAAAGGGGATCGAAAAAAGGAGGATACCAAAAATAGGAAGAACTGACGGGAGGGCAGGGATTGCCCCATCCCGTGCGACCATGCTGGAACATGCCAGAAGACAGGTAAAGGAATGATGCATCCCCTGTTTCTGGTGAGGCATATGATCGGATTGGTTGCTAGAATTGCAAAGGGCACCAAGAACAACCGTCGAGAAATAGAAGACGGCCAAGAAGAGAATGAGGTGAGTTCTTTTTGATATCATGGTACTCATAATCAAATTAATTAAAGCATACTGTGAAGCATACTGAAGGAAATGTCAAGTCTCTTCTATACACCTTTTTACACTTCCAAAAAAAATCGGTGAAAGACTTCATAGTTGAAATACACAACCGTAGCGAGAGGGGCTAAACAGCTATCACTTCTAATCCACGTTTGTAAACAAGGTTTAAGAGCTTAAGATTCCCGCCTTTCGGAATTGAGGTGGTCTGGGTTTAGTGGACACATTTCTTAGAGTGGATTATGTTCATTCAGGAGGTGTTCAATGAGAAAAAAG
>DUAG01000044.1 GCA_012960925.1 Candidatus Manganitrophaceae bacterium | reverse complement strand
TTACACCCTATCAAAAATTGACGCTGGCAACACAGGCTCTACTTCTGTGAACCATTATTAATGGGGGGATTACCGGTAGAGCCACAGCGTACGTAGCTATACGCGAAGACGCGCACCACTGCAACACCGCCCAACGCAACAATAGGAGTTTGGTGAATAGAGACAAAAGTGCTTCGGCCAAAAAAATGTGGTCAGGTCTTTTCCCTCTGCGCCTTCTCAAGCGCAGCGGCCATGGCGGTTTGTTGGATGGGTGTTTTTTTCGTACCTTGAGGAGTGGGCTTCTTTTTTTTGATCTCCGTGGGTTGTTTTGTGGCGGCACTTCCCATACGCATCGTCAGGGCAATCCTTTGGCGCGCAAGATCGATCGATTCGACCTTGACCCTGACAATATCCCCGGCTTTGACAATTTTATGGGGATCGGAAACATACTGATCGGCCAGTTTTGAAATATGCACCAGGCCGTCCTGATGGACGCCGATATCCACAAAAGCACCAAAATTTGTGACATTACTGACGACACCTTCGAGCCGCATACAGGGCTTCAGATCGCTCGCTTTTTCGATGCCTGTCCGAAATTGCGCCATTTTAAATTCGGGCCGGGGATCACGCCCCGGTTTCTCCAACTCCGACAGAATGTCGCAAACCGTGGGTTCACCAAACCGAACATCGGTAAAGTCTTTCGCCTCTAACGACCGCAAGAAATGTGCATCTCCGATGAGGGTATCGATGCTCCGTCCGCATTTCTCTGCAATCCTTTCCACGACAGAATAGGCCTCGGGATGAACCGCAGAGCTGTCCAAGATGCTTGTACCATTCATGACACGCAGAAAACCGGCGCACTGTTCAAAGGCTTTTAGCCCAAGGCGCGGGACCTTCATCAAGCCAAGCCGGTCGCGATAAGGTCCGTTTTCATCCCGGAAAGCAACAACATTTTTTGCCAGGCCAGGGCTCAACCCGGAAACAAGACCCAAGAGCGGCACAGATGCGGTATTGAGATCGACGCCAACGGCATTCACGCAGTCTTCGACCACATGGTTTAGTGAATGGGCCAGGCGGGCCTGATTGACATCGTGCTGATATTGTCCGACCCCAATGGCCTTGCCTTCGATCTTTACCAATTCCGCCAAGGGATCTTGTAACCGGCGGGCGATGGAAACCGCCCCGCGAAGGGAAACATCCAGGGTCGGAAACTCCATCGAAGCAAATTCTGACGCGGAATAAACAGAGGCCCCTGCTTCGGAGACGATGGTTTTCCGCAAGTTCAAATCGGGGTGTCGTTGCATGAGATCGCCCACCAGGCGGTCCGTCTCTCTAGATGCCGTGCCATTGCCGATGCTGATCAATTCTACCTTATATTTTTCCGCCAATTTTGCCAATGCTAAAATCGATTGATCCCATTCGTTTCTGGGAGCATGCGCGTAAAGTGTGGCCGTGGCGAGCAGTTTTCCCGTGCCGTCAATCACGGCGGCCTTAATGCCCGTTCTTATACCGGGGTCGAGACCCATTGTTACCCTTGGCCCGGCGGGAGCAGCCAGAAGTAAATCATGCAGGTTGCGGGCAAAAACCTTTATGGCCTCTTCCTCAGCCCGCTCGCGAAGCTGGCGCTTCAGCTCCAAATCTAAATGAGGCAGGAGTTTAAGCCGCCAGGCTGAACGGACAACATCCAATAACCAGGCATCCGCCGGACGGCCCGCTGCCTTGATATCAAAATGGCGAGCGATCATCCGCCCGCCTTTAGAATGGGGTTGATGTGTCTTGAGATCCCCCTCCGACTCATCAAGGAGTATACGGAGCTTCAGGATCTCTTTTTTCTGTCCCCGAAATAAGGCCAGTGCGCGGTGCGAGGGGATCGATTTCACCGGCTCGATGAAATCGAAATAGTCTGAAAATTTCGAGCCTTCGTTTTCTTTGCCTTTAATCACAAGCGCGCAGAGTTTACCCTGTTTTTGAGCGTACTCCCTCAATACCGCGAGCAAGGAGGCATCTTCCAAGAAATGTTCCATCAAAATATCCTGCGCCCCCGCCAGGGCCTTCTGGATATCTTCGATACCTTTTTCGGGATTGAGATGGTCCGCCGCACACCTTTCAGGATTCAAGGTGGGGGTCTCAAGCAGGGTGAAGGCCAAAGGGGCAAGGCCGGCCTCGCGGGCAGTTTGACCCTTTGTTCGGCGTTTCTTCACATAAGGGCGATAGAGATCTTCCAGCCTTGTCTTTGTCTCCGCCTCCAGAATGGCGGTTTTCAGCCCCTCGCTTAACTTGCCCATCTCTCCGATATTCTTGAGGACAAGCCCCCGGCGTTCTTCCAATTCACGCAAGTAGTATAGACGCTCCTCCAGGCGTCGGAGCTGCACATCGTCCAGACCGTCGGTCGCCTCCTTCCGGTATCGAGCAATAAAAGGAACCGTCGAGCCGTCATCAATCAGTGCGACGGCAGAGACAACCTGCCTCTCTTCAGCCTTCAATTCCTCCGCGATGATTTGATGAATGTTCTTCATTGTCTTCGCCTTTTCTTGTTATCGTGTTGGGGCATTCTAGCAGAAAAACAGAAAACTATGGAGGTCCTTAGGTCGATTCAGAAAAGGATTCCTCGGACCGAAATGTAAAAAACCGTTTTATTTTTTATTCGTTCGCTAATCCTGTCCTAGAAGAACAAAGATTACCTACTTTGAGTGTTCAAATCTGGAAGAGCCTAAATGTAGCCGAATGAGACATTATAATAAGAAGTACGGTCTCATATGCGAGGGAAAAATCGGGGGGGAATAGGCCCGAGAAAGGCTTTAATCCGGGGAGATAAGGTTAAAACCTGAGACAGAATTCCTAATTCTGTCTCAGGGGTATGATTGATCTATCTCATCTGGACGAATTGGCTCCGAGTTTTCACACAGTCTGACGACCTGTTAGGTTTCTCTTATTCATATATTGCTAATCAGAGCTGGTTTCAATCAACGATTCACTATTTAAAATGGGGGATTTAATTTCATGTCTGACCATGCTACTTTCCCCTTAAAATTTGGTGTATATTTTTCAACAATGGAATGAACAGTTTCAAAGAATACTGAATCTGCCTGTGGATGGACTCTGACTGATTCAATGTTTTGCTCAAAATCAAACTTCAACTGCACACCATTAGTAGATTCGATTTCGTCATTTTCATCAAAGTAGACTATCCGGACCTCTTCCTCATATTTAAACATAGGGAGTTTTTTGGTGACAAGATCAGTATGGTTAGGTGTCTTTCTATTACTTCCTGGTATCGGGTGAGTTATTGTCAAATCTGGTGTATGAGATCTTCATTAAGCGGCGACCTGATCTGATTTATTGATCTCAATCCCATC
>DUAG01000043.1 GCA_012960925.1 Candidatus Manganitrophaceae bacterium | reverse complement strand
CTTGCCGATGACGGTATCCCCTTCCCAGTCACCGAAGCGTTTCCGGGCATTGACAATCGCGGGGCGATCGTCGATCGAAACTTGGTTCGGAATGCTGCCGCGGCGGTCATAGTAGCCATAGCGCTTACGCCGGACCTTTTGGCAACGCAGAGAACGGTACAGGTCACCGCCTGAACGTTTGTCTGCATAAACTTACTGGTAGATCCACTCATGGCTGATACGACCTCTTTGTTCCATCTCAAGCCGGCTGGCGATCTGTTCGGGACTCCACTCCTGACGAATGAGAGTCTCGATGTGCGACCAGAGTTGGCTGTCAATACGAGGCCGCACCTTCATATGACGCCTCGCCACAACAAACGCGTGGGCCTGCTTCGGTCGATATACTCGAAGCCCTCTGTTACGTCGGATCTCCCGGCTGATCGTCGATTTGTCTCGTTCCAGAGTGTCTGCCATCTCTCTCTGATTATGGCCTGTTTGCTTAAGGATATAAATCTGGTATCGTTCTCCTTGGGTAAGCTGCGTGTAGCGCATTTGTGCTCCTCTCGCTTGGCGGTGAGAAAAACCACGATACTACCGCAGCTTGCCCTCTAACCCCACTGAAAGAGTTGCACTTACAAGTTGAATTCACGGTTCAGTACTTCAAGAGGCAAAGATGAAACGATCCAGCGCGGATTCCTCCGGAAATTCCCGAAAAAAAAACAACGAATCAAGACACCAACTGTACGAACAAATCCGTAAACTACAGGAGGAATTGGCAGAGAAAAAAATCCGTCTGGAAGCCTACGAGCTTGGTTTCATCTCTATATTCGAGGACACCTCCATCCCTCTCTTTACCTTCAACAAACAAGGAAAGATACTCCTTTGGAACAAAGCCTTTTCAGACCTCCTTAACATCCCCGATGAAGAGATGAAAGAGAACAATATTTTAAAGGTAATCATAAAAGGGAGCAATCCTGAGAAAATTTTGGAAATCATTCAAACCGTATTTGAAGGCAAAGGCATCGCCGATATTGAGGGAGAAATTGCTTCCGAACTTGGACAGGAACGCCATCTCTCCATTTCATCCCTTCCTGTTCGTGGAAAAGAAGGGGATGTTACATTCGGCATTTCCATCGTGACAGATATCACCGAGAAAATACAACTGGAACAGGCCCTGCTCCAAACAGAGAAAATGGCCGCCATGGGAACCCTTGCCTCAGGACTGGCCCATGAAGTTGGTACCCCGATGAATGTCATTCTCGGACGTGCCGAATCTCTGTTAAGGCATACGAAGGAAGAAAAGACGGCCAAGGGCTTGATGATTATCATTGAACAGATTGACCGTATGACCCGTCTGATCCAGCATCTCTTGACGTTTGCCCGCGGAGAGCCGATTGAGAAGAAGCGCCTAGACATCAACCGGGTCATCAATAAAGGAATTGATCTTATCGAACAACACGCCAAAGCAAAGGGCATCTCGATTCACACCGACCTGGATCCCCACCTTCCTGATCTTCATGCGGACGGCGATCAGATTCTACAAGTGATGGTCAATCTCTTCCTGAACGCGATTGACGCTATCGAAGGGGAAGGCAGGATTCAAGTCACCACACATTTAATTCGAATTGAACAGAGAGGGTCTCCCCGAGATGGGAAGTTATCTCGTGGGAATCAAATGGTCCAGATTCTTTTAAAGGATTCCGGAAGCGGGATTGATCCGACCCACCTTGATAAAATATTTGATCCTTTCTTTACCACCAAACCTGTCGGAAAGGGAACAGGACTCGGGCTTGCCGTCGCCTTGGGGACGATCCGAAATCACGGAGGGCAAATCATGATCGCAAGCTCCGTTGGACAGGGAACCACTTTTTCCATCCGACTTCCGGCAAAACAGGACGGCCTCGTGTAGAAAGCGAGCAAGCCGCCCCCATCAGCATGCCTGGATAAGCCTTCAGGATGAGGTGCGAGAAGCTCAGAACCGCAACCTATTGTCCATACGTAAGGATAAGCACCACATCCACAGAGTCTTAGATGGGTGTGCTGATTTTAGAAGCCCCCTCTATGGGGAACAGGGGGAAGAAGGGCCGCCAGGCCCCAATATTCCTGTATCGTATTGATCACCCGCAAGAACTCAACAAATTCAACCGGTTTCTGGATATAGGTATTGACCCCAAGATTATAACAAAGATGAATATCTTCTTCCCGGTTCGAGACCGTTAAGACAACCACCGGGATCGACTTGAGTCCCCTATCCTGCTTTATCTGCTTCAGCACCTCCCAACCGCTCACCTTCGGGAGGTTTAAATCAAGAAGAATCATCCCGGGACGGGGAGCCATCTCCCGAATGTGGTACACACCCTGGCGATAAAGGTAATCGAGCGCCTTCTCCCCATCCCGAACGATGAAGAGTTCATTCCTGATATGGCCCTTGGAAAATGCACGACGAGCAATCTCAATATCGTGCAGGTTGTCCTCTACGAGAAGGATCCGTAGCGCCTGGATGTCATTCATATGCATTATCCCTCGTAATATTCAGCATGCCTATATTTTGCTTCAGGGCAAGGCGCGAGGAGCGCAGAGCCTAAAAGTATGTGTCACTACGTGAGGATTCGAGCGCCACAGCAACGCCGCCATGGAGGGATGGGTCTCGCGAAGCCAAAGATGGGTTTTCTGAATAGTTACGACCTCCCTTTTCATCCGGCCTTCATCTCTTGTGCGTGTTCATTCCTGCGTTTTTCGGTTTTTTGGGAAGGGTGAAGAAAAAAGTACTCCCTTCTCCTTCTTTTGATTCAATCCAGATCCTGCCCCCGTAACCTTCAATGACCTTCTTGCAGATGGCCAGTCCGACTCCGGTCCCTTCAAACTCATCCTGAGGATGAAGGCGCTCAAAAGGACGAAAGATCTGTTCGATGTAACGCGGATCAATTCCGATCCCGTTGTCTTTGAATGAAAAAAGATAAGAAACCTTTTCCTCCCGAACTGAAATCTCCACGCAAGGGGATGTATTTGTATTGAATTTGATCGCGTTTGAGAGGAGATTTTTGAACACCTCGCCAACCTGGATTGGGTCACAATAAAGTATCGGCAAAGAAGATACCCATTGAACCTTCGCTCCCTTTTGTTGTATTGAAAATTCCAGGTCGTGTTTGACCTCCGCCAGAAGTGCATTCAAATCAACATTCTCAAAATTTGGACCTTTTCGGGAGAGGGAAACGAGGGTGAGAAGGTCATGAATCAACTCCTTCATGCGGACAGCGGATTCCTTAAGGAAGTTCAGGTATCGCTTCCCTTTCTCATCGAGTATATCGGTATAGTCTTCCAGGAGAAAACTGGAAAAGGCTTCAATCCCGCGAAGCGGTTCTTTCAAATCATGCGAGACCATACGTGTGAAATCATCCATCTCTTTGATCTTCTCATCAAGCCGGGTCTTCATCTCAAGGGTGTAGCTGTGAAAATAGAATTCGAGGGCAAGAACCATATCGATACGAAAAATCTTCCGCACGGCAAGATCACGGCACATGCCCCTGTCGGGCTCACCCTGATACGCCGTTGCGATTAAACGAGAGAGGAGGTTTTCATAAAAAGAATAGGTCGAAATATACCACTTCGGTTCCAGTCCAATCCGGTGGTGCACCGCCCCCGTCTGGAGCCGCCGTTCAAAATAGGCCTTGTCAAATTTTCCACTGAAGATCTCAAGAAGATAGTCCTTCTGTGACTTCAAGAGCCGATCGACTGTGCTCTGGTCTTTAAGGAGGGACCGGGTCTCTTTGAAAGCAAGGAGGTGCTGATAAAAACCCGCGACAATCTGGTCTGCATGTCCTCTCGCAAAGTCCTGCATCCCGGATAGAAGTTGAATCTCCTTTTTGGAAAGGTCGATAAAAGACATCCGTTTCCGGATCTCCTCCATATCGATCCCCAATTCTTTCATCAAATCCTGCTCTGGAACCATCTCCCTCCGTTTCGGATACCGGCACACTCAGGTGACCCGCCAATTCACTTCAAATGCAACCCCCTTTTGACAGATTCAAAGCAAGCTATTATAATCCCTTTTATCATTTTAGGGAATGCCCCAGGATCAGAGATTGATCCTGGGAAAACCGTCAAGTCGCCTGAGAAGGCAAGGCCAGAGGCCATAAGAGCGACCGAATCGTACTTACCTGTACGGTGAGGAGACCTTTGGCCGATAACGCAGTATTTCAGACGAATCGGCGGTTTCTCATTCCGCAACCGCGGAATGAGAAAGGGGGGAGGCTTGTCATATATGCAAATGCATATCAGCAGATCATCCATTCCGATTCTCCTGGTTGAAGACAACCTCTCCGACATTGAAATATTTCGCAGGGCGCTCCAAAAAGGAGAACTCACCAATCCACTTCATCTCGCCAGAGACGGACAGGAAGCAATCGACTTTCTCCGCAGGGACGCATCTCGGTGTGGGGTCTTGATTCTCGATATCCACCTCCCCAAAATCAATGGAATCGAGGTCTTGAAAACCGCGAAACAGATTGACCCGGACATTGTCGCGATCATGTTGACCAGCCACGCCTCTCTGAAAACCGCCGTACAATCGCTCCGAATGGAAGGGGCCTTCGACTATATTCAAAAATCAGGCGACCTTTCCAAATTGATCGAAACCATCCGCCTCGCTCTGGAAAAAAGAGCCGTCTCTCTTCAGTCCCACTTGGTTCTTCAGGCCGGAGGGAGCGAACACCTCCTCGACAGGGTCATCATTGAAGATGGATTTGGCCTTTCAAGGAGGGAAGTTGATGTGGTCAGATGGCTCTGCCGAGGGCACACCAATAAGGAAATTGCGGAGAAACTCTTCATCAGCAAGCTGACCGTCAAAGTTCATCTCAAAAACATCTACGAAAAAATGCAGGTCCACAACCGTACGACGCTTTTCTCAAAGTTACTGACCAAAGCCGTCGTACAACCTTAATACTGAATCGTTACAATTTTCAGGCAGACAAGCGAAGCCGATCCTGGTAGGATTCCTCACGCTCGGCCTCATGAAAATGGATTGAGTATCGGTCTCTGTTGAAGATAACTCTCGTGTCAATAATATCCCCGCAGAGAAGGCAACGGGAAATTCGAGATCCCCCCTGCTGTGTAAATATCCGTTCTTCTATCATCATTCCCTGACATCGCTGACATTTCATTGGGCCCCCTTTACATAATTCCCCAGGCTGCCTGGGTTGCGGGAGAACGCACCCGGAACATCTTCCGACCATATCAGCCATCCGCATCCGAGCTTGCTTTTTATAACAGCCTATATTCTGCGTGAATACGATAGAAGGTGCAATCCCCCAAAAGGGGTATTTTGAAGGGATGAATAAGGATTTTTAAATTCCGGGGGGTGTTAAAGGGAAAAGAGATTAAGGAAGATCTAATTAAGTCTTTCCAGAGCGACCGAGGCCAATGTCCTCGATCCTTTCCGCCACTATGTTTTTCTCTTCATCCGACAACGAGGCTTCACAGATTTCGAAAAGGATCTTATTTTCTTTACTGCTGTGTAGACGGAAGAGTCGAAGTGCCTCGTCTCCGGTGGAAATGACGGCGTTGAGGGCATCTTTCTTACCTCCTTTGTTCACCTTGCAGAACTGTACAAGAAGTTCTTCCCAGTCATGAAAGGTCAACCTCAAAATTTCGTGTTCATGGAGCATCACCTCTATCGGCCCATGCTCTTTTCCAATATACTCTGCCAGGATCGGAAAAAGACCTTCTTCTTCCTTTTGAAAATGGAGTCGAATCCGGCTCACCAGTGAAACCACAAAAACTTTTATCCAGTTTTCCTCAGCCTCCCTCTGGTGTGGAACGATATTTCCAGGAAGACATCGAAGTGATTGAAGGGCGCGTTTTGCTGATTCCAATCTCCGGAGTGTGTCCTCATGTTCACGCTTTAAATATTGAATCGGGTCATTATTGACCTCTACCTCATCATCGTTATGCCTTATCCGGTCCATTGTCCTTTCTCTGCGGGTTCTCCTGCCTGCTAAACTCAGCTGTCAAATTTAAAGCCAGAGTGACCTTTATGCCACTTTCAGATAATCCTCAGGGTAACTATAAAACATCATGCACCAGATACACAGCCGCAAGGACAACAAGCAATCCCACCAACAAATTAAACCTCGCCATCCATCTCACAATAATCTGGAGTCGATGTGGACCCGTTGTTGTTTGACTGATCCGGATGGATCTTGGTCCCAGTATCACATCATGCAGAAAAGACAACGAAACCATCAGGAAAACGAGGAATAGCTTGATCCATAGCGCTCTCCCATACTCGGAGAGTGATAATCCATTGAAATGGAGACGAAGCAGTCCGGTGATAAAAAGAACCCCAAGTGCGATCCATCCACCTGTACGAAAGCGTTTTCCAACCCGGCTGATCAAGGCTGTTTTTTGTGTACTGGACAGAACATCCTTTACCGAGGGGATGAACACCAGGGCAAAGAAAAGCATCCCGCCGATCCAGAACATGGCTGCAATGATATGGACCCATATGATGATCATTCAAGTCCCCTCTACCTTTATGATAGAAACATCTATCCCTAGAATGAGAGTCTATATTGCCACTCCCAACAAATTGGCCCGGAAAGGGTGGGATCTCACTTGTTACGAAAGTTCATCAGAAGTGTGCCATGATTGTCTTCATGCACGCTCTCCCCCCTGCGAAAACTATTGACATCGATTAACTCCTCTTGAAGGACCTGGAGCTTCACCTTCGGCGGCACCAGGTGCCGGGGCTCCAGCCATGTCCCCAGCCGGTAGTTCAGTTGTAGATCGTGCAGGGGGATATGCACCTCGTTGGCATCAAACGAAAAATCTGCTGAAACCCGCCCATTGGCCGATATCGTCACCTCTCGCGCCTGGACCTCCATGTGCGGATGCCAGGCCACCAGATAATACGTCCCGGGTGGGATGTCGGATATGATGAACCTGCCTTCCCGGTCAGTCACTGCAAAATAAGGGTTTCCGACCGCCATCCCCCACGACTGCATATAATCATGGACTCCGCATTGTGTTCGAAAGATGTAATGCCCCTTGCGAAAGACTATCTCCTTCGTCACACTTGCCCTCGCAGGCATCGGTTTGTTAAACATCGCAAAGGTATATTCATCCTTCAGGGTATAGGCCTGAATATCATGCGTGATCGGATCAACACTTGAAATCGTGATGGGGTGATTGTTTCGAACCGGGGTGACAAAGGGCTTGATCTGACAGTTTTCTATCCAGATAATTGGTGTATAGTCAAAGGGCTTCCCTTTTTTGACACCCACCAGGGCAACAACAACGTCCTGAAATCCTCCATCAGAAGACACATGAAATTCCTGCAATAAACGATTTCCTTTCCCGTCCGATATATCCCGGCAAAATTCTATATTGGGGGAAAAGATGAGATGAAAGATCCGTGCGGGAGGCGGCGTGCCGGTTAAAAAGACCTGACCCTCGAGGGTCCCCCCGGAGATGACGGTAATCTCTTCATATGCCGAGGCGACCGACTGGCCCAAACACAAAATAATTAGGGACAGGAACAACAGAATATATTTCTTTACCACTTTCATCATTCCTCGCCTTTCTGATATAGGGGCTTGCGTCGCCCCCTCCACCGGCAAAGCCGGATGGAGCTTCCCCCTCAATGCGCTCATTGCTTCGCTGATCGAAATACATTCAGGGGAAAGAGGTCTGAACCACTTAAAGGTTCCTTAATCCATAATGATACGTTCTTCCCCTTCGTGTAGTTTTTCCTTTTCCCGGATTCCCGTATCGGTCCGGAACTGCTTCTGCGTCTCATATCCCGGGGGCGTGATGATCGTCGCGTCAAATACAAAGTCGAGCCGCGTCGTCTTCTTCGCGTGAATTGTTACTTCCCTCTTGTAAACCTCATAATGCGGATGCCAGATACTGACTGTATATGTCCCAGGTGGCAGCCCTTCGATCGTGTAGGTCCCATCCTTCGCCGTTTTCGCATTGTAGGGGTTGTTCACCACAAACCCCCAGCTTTGCATGAATTCATGCATCCCACAGATCATCTGAGAAATATGCTTTCCCTTCCGATAGTGCAGGACGCCTCCCCGCATTTTGTCCGAGACCGGTAGCGGGGTGTTTAAAATAATATTCCCCCGCTCATTCTGAAAGACCTGGATGTTGTGAATCACAGGATCCCGGTTGATCATGTTCATCCGCTCGTTATTATAAATAATCGCGACATTTGGGTGCTCGTGGCGCATAACCCCTGTTTCTTTATCAAACATGAACATCTCACTGTCCGCCACATCAGCCGGATGAAACATGCAGTCAACCGCCACAAATTCCGCCACCTTCGGCGTGTAGGCCTTCCCTTTCTGAACCCTGTCCACGGAAACGACCGCTTCCCATAATCCTCCGTCTTTCTGCACAATATAATCCTTGAGCCGGACATGCCCCTTCCCATCCGAAATCTTCTTACAAAACTCCCCAAACGGATAAAGGACAAGGGAAAAAACCCTTGCCTCCGGCAGCTTGCCCTCCATCGTAATCTTGCCTGATATCGATCCACCATTGCTCACATCAATCACTTCGTAGGCATCGGCGACGGATTGCCAGAGCATCCCCTGAATGGCCATGAATACAATGCTCAGACCAAAGATTTGAAGATATTTCACGTTCCCCTCCTCCTCAAAAAAAGGGCGGGGCAGAGGTGATTATTCCTCTGCCCCGCCCATATTGCCTCTGCTGACACGATTACTTCTCGAGCATCGAGAGTGGACCAGGTGTTTCATCTCCCAGCCCGGAGATCACCTCAGGCGCCTCCTGCTCAAGTTCCGCAGTTCTTCCGTTGCTGGCCCCTCCGCCCGAGTTCAGCGGAAGAATCGCACGGCTCCCGGTAGGAAGCACCTTGAAGTAACCCCAGAGTCCGGCTGCCGTGTACGGGAGACGATGGGTCTGCCAGAGATAGATCCCCGGCAGCCTTGTCGGACCGCCTGCTGAGCGAAGGAAGACATCCATATGTTCGGAGGACCCGAACTCTTCGGCCGGCATCAGATCCGCAGCCTGTCCTGCTCTCGCCATGCCCAGATCCAGCGGCCATTGGTGGTTCTCGACCGCAAACATCTGGTTCTGCTCGTTAAAGGCCCCGAAGACATGGATACGAACCGGATCACCCGCATGCGCGAGGATCGTCGGGGTCGCAAGCTCGGTCGTTCCGGCAACGCAGGGCTGGAACATGGTTCCAAGCTCACAGCCGTTCTCCTCCCGATACATCCAGGGCTCACTCCGGTAATTCACGCCCGCCAGGCCCGCAATCTGCTGGATGTAGGGCATAAATGCCGTCCCGATGATGTTGTCTTCATCCTGGAAATAGAGCGAGACGTCCCGGTAGTCGGACCGTCCGGCGTTCTTCGGATTGCTCCGATCCAGGATCACATCCACCGCCCAGGAATTCTTCATCGTGACATCCTCGCCAGTCACCGAATCACGATACTTCGATCCTCGTGGTCCAACGATGATCCCTCCGAAGAGGCCGTCCCGGGTACTGTTCATGAAATTCCCCCAATCCCAGACGATGGTCGAGAACTCACCAAACTCCGGCGGCGCATAGAAGGTGTAGGTCCGGGTCTTTCCCGGAGCCACCGTCTGATTCCCTTTGTTATATCCGACATCCACGCCATGTGAATCGTTCGGATCAAAGGCAAGACCATCCGCGGAGAATGAAGCGCGAAGCCCTTTCAGATTATTCTTGAGCCTGATCTTGATACAATCCCCGGAATTCACATGAAGCGTCAGGGGATGGGGCTGCGCACCCGCCGCAATCTTCTTCATCTCGCCTTCCAGTATAAAGATCTTCCCCTTCGGGTTTGCCACCAGAAGCTTCCGATCAAAATCCACCTCGATCACATCCGGTGCATTCGGATTGAATTTCAAGGCATGATCGGTCGCCACGACGTTGAAGCGCTTCACCGGCGCGTCCGAGGGACAAAGGGTCTTGGCCGACCTCGGAATCACCTCATGTCCCGGAAGCACCTGCAGGTCTTTCACCTTCTCGTCCAGGACCCTGAAGATCCCCCAGCTCCCTTCGGCAAGGTGGGAAGGACGCGCGTTGTAGTAAAGGTAGTCCCCCGCCATCTTCTGCGCGCTCCCCGCCGTCACGACGAAGTCATAGCGCTCGGCGATCCCGATATGATAAGCATTCTTGAACTCGGCATTCCCTGCATAGCGCTCCGTCCGGAAGGGATGTCCCGCCAGTCGCCAGACATGCGTCTCATTCATCATCACATGCAGCATCCGGAAGGTAACCGTATCGCCCAGGTAGGCCCTGATCAGATTTGTACCGGGGTCCTTTTTATGCGCCCGGGACGAGAAGACCAGGGACGGGTCCTTGACATGCTTCAGCCGCTTTGCAATCGATTCGGTCTTAAAGAAGATGCCTCCCCCCGTGGTATGCGTCCCGCCATTGAGCATCGGCACCGCCGTATAATCAAGGTCATACGGCATCTGGAAGAAGAGAACCTGACCGGCATCGATCGCCGCCCGCTTCGACTGTCCCGGAGGATTTCCCTCGGTCACCACCTGCGCGGTGAATGGAACAGTGTCGTGAAGGAACATGGCCACCTCACGGAAGCTCCCGCTCTGGCCAAATCCAATCGGCTCCATGGTGCGGATATCCGCAATGGGACCGCTTCTGATCAAGTCCCCGGTGACCGGGTCATGATAGGTCGAGCCGACTGGCTCGACAATAAAGGCACCCACGGCACCATGCGGCCAGGTGGTTCCGCCCAGGGCATGGTCATGCCAGAAGACCGTCCCCACATCCGCGTCCGCCCAGAGACGATAGCGCACCCATTCCGTCGAGACGATCTCGTCCTTCTTATGGGCATGCTTCAGAGGCTCGCTGAAGGTAAGGGTATCCACCCCGGTCGCCGCATCATGCTCAATGTTTCGCACCCAACGTATCTCAGAAGTCTCCACCTGATGCATTCCGAACATCAGATCGGTGTCCACATGGAAGGGCGTAGCATGCTCTCCCATCTTGATCTTCATGGAAATCGCACCCGCCGCCGTATCTTCAACCTGCAGGGCATTCATCGGGGCCGGCAGCCCGCGATGCTCTTTTTTACCCAACATCGTGAAGGGCCGCACCGACTGATCATACGAGAATCCGCTGATTACGCCGTCAGACGCCTGGTTGTCAAACTGAATGAAATGCGTGTGGATGTTGATCTTCGACATCTGGAAGTTCGTCGGGTTGTTGTCCACCCATTCGCTCTTCAGAATTACATCCAGACAGTCGTAGATATTGATCCGATAGGCCAGGGGTCGGGCCAGATCAGAGTTCGCCCGGACCTTCGCAACATCTTCGTGCAAGACGTAGATCGTACCGTCCTTATCAATCACACGTTTGTCCTTCCCGATCGCATCGTTCATGGTGATCGGTGTCTGGATAAAGTGGATCGTATACTGCTTCCGCCCCGCGCCTTCAGGACAGAGAGACCAACGGCCCTGTTCGCCCGGTTCCGGAGGAAGGGTCGTCTCCTCACCCGGGGCCCCGATGCTCCCCGGATCGGTCGCCGGCGTATTGTTGTTCTTGTCCATATGGATCGGCTCCAACCACGGAGATCCCCCATGATGTCGCGCAAACGGCACGCGCTTCCCAAAATGCGGCCTGAAGTGCGGCCATGACGTCTTTCCCGTATTCGGGTCAAACAGGATCGGTGCCCGTTTTCCAGGTAAGGGCGATTTGTGCTTCGGGGTATCAAACTGCCCCGTCTCCCCCTTCTCACTCATTGCCGTAAGGCCCTTCCAGGTCCAGTCCCACACGGTCGCATCATAAGCCAGAATCTGGCCCTTCTCGTCAGAGGTGTGACCCGGCTCGCCCGCGGGCGGCAACATCATCTTCACCCAGTCCTTGATGGAGACGTCTGGAATCGGCTTCGACCAGTCAGAGGTTTTCTTTGTAATGTTCCACTTCTTGTCAAACCAGTTCATTGTCTTTCCAACCAGTTTTTTTGAACTTACCCCTTTTTTCATGCGGCCTGCTCTGTCCGGGAGCTCTTTCAGCGGCACCATCGCGTCCGTGCTGACAAAGGGATAGTCCCCGGATTGAATCGTGTTATACACCCTCCAGTAGCCCCACATTCCCGCAACATAGTGATGGGCGACATGACAATGGAAGAGGAAATCTCCTGCCAATTGCTGGCAAAGACCCGAACCGCACTCGGTCTGAAGATCCACCGACTCAGACGGTCCGATCACTTCCACATCAACACGGTCGGAGATCGTCCGTATGACCGGAAACTTCACCGGGTTGTCCCAGGAGGTCGTGAGAAGTTCTTCGCCCTTCCCGTCCGCCTTCGGTTGACGCAGCCATCGGATTGATCCGCCATGCGGATGGTGGGAGTGGAAGACCTCGCCGCCGCCGTGGATCAGACGAAACTTCGCCGGATCTCCCATGTAGGACCGAGGAATTGTTGTCGGCACATCTCCGAAGGTATAAGAGCTGTAGGCCATCGATTCATCTTCCATGTGGAAATACTTTTCTTGTACCGCCAGGTTGTTGATCCCGAAAGGCTCGCTGCGAAAGTTGATCGCACGCGCCGAGGGACGGTAGGCATCGGTGTTCGGATCGCGCTGCGGGATCATCTCGCCGTCCCGGTTCAGCGGTCGGAACGATTCGTCCCCCACCTCGTGATAGATCAGCGTGAACTCACGGAAGTCCTTTGCAACCGGCTCGATCTTATCGTCATAGGCGATCATCATCTGCCAGCCGCTCTTGGCCGGTTTTCCCGTGATAGGGTCCAGGTAGATGGCCCCTATCGGCTCAACAATGAACGCACCGATCAGACCAAGGCTCCCCGGTTCACGACCCGCGTGGCTATGGAAGACGTGTCCCCCTTCCTGATGGTCCGGCTGGATGTACCATTCCAGGACAACGCTGTTGCCCGGCGAGATGTTCGAATCAGGATTGATCGAAGTTGCCGGCTGGCCGGTCTTATTGATCACCGTGCTTGATCCATGAATATGAAGACCCACATCCTCCTCCTCCACCTCGTTCCGGAGGGTGATGAGCATGCAGTCTCCCTGATTTCCGCGAATGACCAGCGGTTGGATCAGGTCGGTCTGAAGTCCCAGTGTCACCGCGCCAGGATCATAGCCCTTGGCCTTTCTTGCCTTGTTGTTTGTCCGTTCTTCCTCACGGACACCCTTCACGTTCTCAGTCAGGACATACATATAACCAGGGTGAAAATCCAGCCACTGATTCAGTGTGATTTCGACATTGATCGCCGTGATGTCCAGCTTCTTCACCGGGGCGTTACTCGGGCAATGTCCTCCCCCGGTAACGGTCTCTGAGGCACCTGAGGGCCCGAGAAACCAGCTCCGGTCCATCTGCATCATTGCGGTAACCTCGCCAAACGGACCCGTATTTCCCGTTTTCTCTTGATGTCCCATGATCTCGTTCATCAGGGTCCCCATCGCCGCATCCACCTTCGACTTCCGGCCTTCCTGCCCCTGCTCCTTCTCTTCCCTTAGAAGCTGCGCCTTGAGCTTCGCCTTCCAGTCTGCAGAGGCGACCTTCTGTGGCTCTGAATCCTTTGAATGATCGTGATCATTCCCGCCCGAAGCCAATCCCTGGGTGGAAAAGACCAGCAAGAGCGCAAACAATCCTCTCAGTATTTTTCTTCCTGCTCTGTCCATTTACATCTCCCCTTTTTTACGGTGGTTTTCAAGATTTGTGTGACATGAGTCTGAACCATGGCGTTACCGAGCGAACTCTTGTTGATAAAGTTTAACCGCCGAAGTCCAGTCATTTCGGAATAATCTCTCTTTCTCTTTTCGATATAAAAGGTATGATTGAATCTGCCCTCAAAATAGTCTGGTGTTACCCTGAAGAGTTGTACGCATAGATCCGATAAAGCAAAAGACATGCCAGACTGTTTCAGCTATCTCTCGGGCTCAGATGAAGCACTAATAACACCCTGTTTTTATTTATTTTATTGCATTAATTAAGGAGGGGAATTTCCTTGCCTTAAAATAAGGAGAATAGTGTCTACGTGTCTAAGCACTTAGACAGACAATAGACACTATTGCTTAGACAGGTCAGCAAGCCGACGTACGGCGCTTTGTTGCGGGAAAGATTTCTCAAGTATCGAGAATGAGGGGACTGGCAGGCAGATTACCTGCGGAGATTGGCTCAGGAGTCCGCCAGGGGGATCGTTCCAATGCGAACGGAGTAGAAAAATGGTTTTAAAATTTCTAAAAAAAGTCAGTCCTTTCTCATTCTGAAATCGCCGAGGGGGGAAGGAGGCGGGAAATCTCCTGGATCAGCAAGCTCCCATAACGCTGGGCCTGCCATTTCCGAAGCGGCAGAATGGGATCAAGTGCTCCGGTGGTGCTCGGCTTTTCCCTTGCGATCACCTTAAGGGTACTGGAGGAGATCACCATTGAGGGTTCTACACCTTCAACTGCAGCCTGTTTGTTCCGCCAGGCCTTGAGTCCAACCAGGAGTTTTTCCTCATCGCGCGTCAACGAGAGCTGTCCCGCTGAGCGTCTCTCTCTCCCAGGGAGAGGCATCTCCGTCGTCAGACCTTTTGTAACCGCCTCCAACCAAAGTGATTTATTCCTTCGGATACTCGCACTTTCTCTTGGAAACAAGCGATCCAGAGCGGCTTCGTCCTGAGGAGGGTTCTTCGCAACCATCAAAAGCTCCCAGTTTGCAATGACCTTGAAGGGAGGACGATTCCGTTCCTTCGCCAGACGGTCCCGAACAACCACCAGCTCCCTGAGTACCCGCTGCGATTGTGGGGGAAGGGGCCTTGCGCCTTTGATCCGGAGATAATCGTTGGGCTCAAAGGATTTTCCATTCCATTTAATCTCCTCCAACAGCCGACATTCTTCCGCAATTTGATCCTCTCTCCCTTTTTCTTCTACTTCCTTTTTTAAAATCTGATAGAGGGGGACCAGAAAAAGAGTATCCCTGAACGCGTAATCCAACTGTTCTCTTGGAATGGGGCGATGTGACCAGTCGGCCTTCTGGTATTTTTTGGAAAGAGTCTCCTGAAAATACCGCATGACCAGATCCTGCAGAGAAAACTTCTCGATGCCAACGGCACGTGCGGCAAGCGTGGTGTCGAAGATCGGTCCGATCTTAAAGTGAAAATCACGCTTCATCGAAACCAGATCGTAATCGGCCCCATGCAGTATCTTCAGGATCGATCGATCTTCCAGAATAGAGGCCAGGGGGAGGACGGAATCGAGGAGGAGCGGGTCAAAAACGTAATGGTGATCTCCACCTGAAATCTGGATCAGGCTGACCTTTTCCTGGTAGCTGAAGAGTGAATCTCCCTCCGTGTCCACCCCAATCACGGAACAGCCCTTCAAGACCGCTATGGCTGTATCCCGCGCATCAGGGCTTGTAATATATTCCAAGCGACACCCTCTTTCCCTAATTCCCTGATTGCGGAATTAGAAACCGCCAAGTCGCCTAAAATGACTGCGTTATCGGCCAACGGACCCCTCACCGTACGGATGAGTACGCTTCGATCGTCCTTATGGCCTCTGGCCTTGTCTTTCAGGCGACTTGACTGTTTGCCCCAAAATCAATCGCTGATCTTGGGCTCTTTTTCTATGCTTTTAGAATATCCTGGAGTACTTTTTCGAATTGAGGATGATCCAACAATCCCCCTCCCTGGAAGGGGACGACCAGTTCCCCTTTCTTGTCAAAGAGGAAAAGGGTCGGGGTGACACGCGCGCCAAACCGCCTTGAAACCTGATTTCTCGTATCATAAAAAACTGAGTAGGGAAAGGCCTCTTGGTGCGATGCAACGTAGCCCCTGATATTCTTGCGTGTATCCTTAAATCCGATCGCAAAGACCTGGAAGGGCTTACCCCCAAGCTTCTTTAAAAGGCGGGCAATCTTTGGGAGTTCATTCTGACAAGTACCGCACCACGAGGCCCAAAAGACAACGAGTGTCGCTTTGCCGATCAGGTTCTCCTGGGTGATCGTCTCCCCTTTCAGTGAGACGAGTTCAAAGGGAGGGGCCTTCTGGCGGGTTTCATCCGCCTGGATCGCACCAAATGGGACGACAGTGGAAAGAAGTAAGATCGTGATGAGCAATGCCTTTTTCATAGTTCCCCTCCTCCTGTTTATCATACCGTTCCCGTCATCGCAAGACTCTCTTTAAGACCGCAGATGAAAATTCGTTCGGGTTGACTTGCTCCCAAATCGGCTAACGATTCCGAAGGTGATTAATTTCATTTAAGAGCCCCCGGCATCTCTCGGAGATATCCTCAGCAGCAACAATCCCGGAAATCATGGCGACCCCATCGGCACCCGCCGAAAAGACCTCTTCCAACCTCGCTGCATCGACCCCACCGATGGCAAAGAGAGGAATTGAAGCCCTTCTCTTCGCTTCCCGAAAAGCTTCCAAGCCAAAGGGTGACCCATAGGGGCGTTTTGAGGGGGTATCGTAGACCGGTCCGAGTACCGCGAAATCAGCTCCCTCCTTTTCGGCCTGATGAACCTCATCAACGGAATGGCAGGAAACACCGATCCATTTATCCATCCCTAGTATTTTTCTGGCCGCATCAATCGGAAACCCGGAAGAGGGAAGGTGAACCCCATCCGCATCAATCGCTAGACAGACATCGACCCTGTCATTGATCAACAACTTCATGCCAAATTCTCTTGTGATTGATATTATTTCGGAAGCGAGTTGAAGCAGGGCACGCAGAGGAAGATCCTTCTCGCGAAGCTGTACCGTTTGAATCCCGCCTTGACCCGCCTGTCGGATTACTTCGCAAAGAGAACGCCCACACGTTTGGGATTGATCTGTAATGAGGTAAAGAGTGAAATCGACCTGCGGCATACCTTCTCACTGGATGATAGGAGTGAGAGAAAACAGGAAAGGACGGCTCTATCCGGAGACCGAACGACTATTACTCAATCATGCCTTCAATCGGGCTGCTTGCCTGGGCATAAAGTTTTCTCGGGATCCGCCCGGCAAGATAGGCCAATCGCCCTGCACGAACACTGAGGTTCATGGCTTCCGCCATCTGAATCGGGTTCTTTGCCCCTGCAATAGCCGTATTCATGAGAATTCCGTCACACCCTAATTCCATCGCAATGGCCGCGTCTGATGCGGTTCCAACCCCGGCATCAACAATGATCGGGACGGAGGCATTCTCCATGATAATCCTGAGATTGTATGGATTCCGAATTCCAAGTCCGGACCCGATTGGCGCGGCCAGCGGCATGACGACGGCTGCCCCCGCGTCCTCAAGTTTCTTGGCCATAATCGGATCATCATTGGTATAAGGGAGTACGATAAACCCTTCCTTTACAAGGATGCGGGTTGCCTCTAGAAGGGCCTCATTATCCGGGAACAAGTTCTTCTGATCGCCGATGACCTCTAATTTGATCATATCTGAGATACCGGACGATCGAGCCAGACGCGCCGTTCGAATCGCCTCTTCGGCAGTATAACATCCGGCCGTATTCGGAAGGATCTTGTAAATCGTTGGATCGATGTAGTCGAGCAGGTTCTCCTCAGTACGGTTCAGGATGTTCACCCTCCGAACCGCGACGGTAACACAATCGGCGCCTGAGGCCTCTACCGCTTTTTTAGTCTCTTCAAAAGAGGCATATTTTCCTGTTCCAACGATCAAGCGTGAGCGAAATGTAATATCGCTCACTTTTAAGGGTCCTTCAGCCGACATCTGCTCCTCCTCCAAAAAAACTGATGATTTCTATCAGATCCCCATCCTCTAAGTGGGAGTGATCATACGCCTCCCGGCGAATGACATCAAGATTAATCTCAACAGTAATACGTTCAGGAAGGATCTTCAGGCAGGCCAGTAATTGAGTCACATTGGTATCGGTGGGCACCTCTCGGTCTGTACCGTTTACCGTGACCTTGATGTAACTATTCAGCATGGCCAGATAAGCCTCCAGGGCAGTGCACGAGGAGCGTAGAACCGAGCTGTATGCTCATATGTAGGTCGAGCACCACGGTAACGCAGATATGGAGAGAAAGATGGGTGTACTAATGGTTATATCAACTGAAGGACTGACCACAACCACAGGTCGACTTCGCATTAGGGTTCTTGATGTCAAATCCAGCCCCCTGCAAACTGTCATTGTAATCAATCTCTGTCCCGTTTAACATCGGCGCACTGTAGGGATCAATCATAATTTTAACTCCAAACATCTCCAGAACATCATCTTCGTCGCTCGAATTCTCTTCAAAGGCCATTCCATACTGAAAGCCAGAACAGCCGCCCCCCTCGACATAAACCCTTAATCCATACCCTTCTTTCTTCTCAGAGGCCATCAACTCTTTGACTTTTTCGCTCGCTTTTTCAGTGAGATGAATCATTTTTTATTTTCTCCTCTTTCTTTCTGACCCGTCACTAGGTCAGTATAACAAATTTATGCGCCCTACGTACTAATCCCAAGATCAGCGGTTTGATCTTGGGTAAACCGTCAAGTCGCCTGAAAGACAAGGCCAGAGGCCAACGGCGGCGACCGAGGCGTACTCACCCGTACGGTGAGGAGTCCCTTGGCCGATAACGCAGTATTTCAGGCGAATCGGCGGTTTCAAATTCCGAAATTTCGGGATTTGGGCTAAAGCGTGGCCTGCGAGGCAGCGGGACACCGCGATTCCGAAACATGAAGCTCATATTCATGTCGAAATTTCTCAAAAATACTCTCGACTGCGATTGAAGCCCCGGTCAGAAGATAGCATTGCCCTCTTCCCTTAATCATCCCGCAGATCTGCTCTACCTGTTGGAGGTCTCTTTCATCACCCCGGCCAGATTCGATCCTCTCCAGGATTTCAGAAAGTTGTGCCGTTCCAAGCATACAGGGGGGACACTGGCCGCAACTCTCTGCGGCAAAAAACTTTGCCACTTCCAAGGCGGAACGCACCATACAGGTCTCTTCCGACATCACGATGACCGCTCCCGTCCCCAGGCCGGAACCAATCGCTTTCAGTGAATCAAAATCAAGCGCCACATCTACTTGATCAGCAGAAATAATCGTATTGGAGGGGCCTCCCGGAAAGAGCGCCTTGAGACTTTTTCCGCCTTTGATGCCGCCCCCTTTCACCTCAATGAGTTCTATCAGCGAAGACCCCATTGGTAATTCATACAGACCGGGGCAGTTCACTTCACCCGTCAGGGTAAAAATCATCGACCCCGGAGAAGCCGGAGCGCCGACGGCCTGAAACCAGTCTCCGCCCCTCAGAACAATATGAGGGATATTTGAAAGAGTCTCTGCGTTATTGACAACGGTCGGCTTCCCAAACAGTCCGTGCATCGTGGGATAATAAGGTGGTTTTTGTCGGGGCGCTGCCACTTTTCCTTCAATCACCTCCAGTAGCGCCGTCTCTTCACCCGCAACATACGTGCCCGGACTTTGACATATCTTTAGCTGAACACAAAACCCGGACTTTTCAAAAGCCCTTCCCCAGTGGCCGTGCTCTTTTGCCTCCGCCAGAGCCGCTTCCATAAATTGGAGTTCTTCTTCATAACGACCGTTGATGTAAAGATAAGCCACATTTGCACCGATGGCATAAGCGGTGAGAATGACGCCCTCAATCAGTTGATGTGGATTCGACCTGAGTAGATAACGGTCTTTCAGTGTACCCGGTTCGTCCTCTGCCGCGTTACAACATAAATATTTTTGTTTCGCTTTATGGTGAAGGACCAGATCCCATTTCTTCCATGTCGGAAAACCCGCCCCACCCCGACCACGCAAACCCGACTTTTTTAATTCCTCCAGAATTCCAGACGGACCGATGACCTCGACCGCCTTCTTCAAAGCGGCATAGCCCCCTTCTTCACGGTATGCTTCGTAATGTATCGGTTTGACCGTTGAGAGAAGATCCAGGGGAATGTCTTTCCCCGTTAGAATACGCTGGACGTTCATCATCAACTCCCTTCGGCACAGCTTATTGGCGGGCGAAAAAGAATATTATCGTCTTGAAGCGGACATCAGGTTTCGGTTTCTCGCCTGCATGTGTGGCCGATTCTCCCGGTTCGACATAATGACCGGATCCAGAATTTCTCCACAGGCCATACAGCGATATCCGGAGAAGCAAAGACGACCGGTATCATCATGTAAATCCTGAAATGTTTCCGGGGCCATTCTTCCGTGACATCTTGGGCAATTCATATCTAACCTCCTTCGTAACCCCTGGCTCTAAAAAGATTGATGTAGATCATATTTTACCAAGGGTTAAATAAGAGATGCAATATGAATGCCATTTTTATTATTTTATAGTAATTCAAATAAATCAATGAGTTACTATAAAAGTATCATTTACCCTATTGTTTCAATATGGAACGAATTAGTTTACTTTCTAAACATTGTCAAGTAAATACAATGAGTTAAATAGATAACGTTTCAAAATAAAACATGTTCTAATTTGAAACTATTTTAGGCTTCGACAGAGAATACTCTTTCATCTTTCTCCAAAGAGTGGTTCGGCTCATCCTCAGTTTCTCTGCCGTTTTTTTATAGTTCCAGCCCGTCTGACCCAGTGCGTTTACGATCAACTCCCGCTCCATCTCCTGCAAGGGGTCTTCTTTCTCAATGACCTGACCGATGATCTCCCGCCCGGTCGGTTGAATATCTTTCTGAATATGCTCCGCCTCGAGCGTATCGCCGGAGCAAAAGACCATTGCATGCTCAATGATATTCTGTAATTCACGGATATTACCAGGAAAATCATAGGCCTTCAGGATCACCATTGCCTTCGGTGAGATCTGGCTCACCTTTCTTCCCATATCTTTATTGAACCGACGAATAAAGTGGTCTACCAACAGCGGAATATCATCCTTGCGCTCGCGTAGAGGGGGAAGAGAAATCGGAACAACGCGGAGCCGGTAATAAAGATCCTGCCGGAATTCTTTTGTCTTGATCGCCTCCAGGAGGTTCTTATTCGTTGCGGCAATCAAGCGAACATCGACTTTGATCCTGCGGGAGTCGCCCACTTTTTCGATCTCTCCGTCTTGGACCACCCGAAGAAGCTTGACCTGTGTTGAAGGACTGATCTCACCGATCTCATCCAAAAAAAGTGTCCCCCCATCAGCCAACTCGAAACGCCCCAGTTTATGTGTCAAGGCCCCGGTAAATGCACCCTTCACATGGCCAAAAAGTTCGCTCTCCAGAAGGCCTTCGGCCAGAGCGGCACAGTTCACCCGGATAAAAGGTTTATCCTCTCTTAAACTGAATTGGTGAACCGAGTGGGCGATCAGCTCTTTTCCTGTCCCGCTTTCCCCCTCGATCAAAACCGTTGAATTGGTCTTGGCAATCTTTGGAATAAGACGATAGATCTCGAGCATACTGCTATTCTTACCCACCATGTTCTCGAACGAATACCGCGACCGCAACTCTTCCTTCATGACCTTGCTCTTGATCCGTTCCTCAATCAGCTGCCACATAAATTTTGCCGAAAGCCCCCCGATGACCTCGATATGACTGGGTTCTTCCTCCAAAGCATCCCGGACCGCTCTGCTTCCGGTCACATCGATGACAATATCAATCTTGTTCTTCATAAGGAGACGATAATCAGTCACAGTTTGAATGCCTAGCCTGCGGGCCAGATCAAGACCCGGAGCCTCAGGGTGGGTATCGGCAATGCCAATGATCTTCACAAGGGGATCCTTGTGAAGGATTTCGATCAGGGCCGTTCCCCCTTTTCCTGCGCCGATAATGACAACCTTGTTCATTCTGGTCCTGTCCTTTACACGAATATCCCTAAGCTCATAGATTGCGGAAGGGGAAACAGCCCTCCAAACCAAGAATACGAATGTCCTGGGGCCACCCTTTGCGAGGAAGGGAAGAACTCGTAACTATTCAGCACACCCATCTAAGCCTCCATGGAGGCGTTGCTGTGGTGCTCCTTTCCTCGCGTATACACATACGCTCCGGTAAGCCGCTCTTCGTGTTTTACTCTGAAGAAAAATGCGCATGCTGAATAGTTACGAACGGGGAGCTTATCAGAGGACTTTGTCGACAAACTTACAGAGGGACTGAACTGCTTCTACAGATTGTTTCAGATAAACTTCTTCTTCGGGCGTCAAGTTGATTTCAATAATCTTCTCGATCCCTTTACGGCCCAGTTTCACCGGGACACCGATAAACGCTTGCTCAACTTTATACTCCCCTTGACAGAAGGCCGAGCAGGGGAGGATTTTTTTCTTGTCTTTCAGGATCGACTCCACCATTTCGACGATTGCCGCCGAGGGGGCATAATAGGCCGACCCTTTCTTCAGCAGCTTCACAATCTCAGCCCCACCATCGCGCGTTCTCTGTATCAGGGCCTCAAGACGCACCTTAGAAATCAGTTCGGCCAGGGGAATGCCTGCCACCGTGGTATAACGCGGAAGCGGGACCATGCTGTCGCCATGACCTCCTAAAACCAGTGTCTGGATATTCTCTATGGAGACATCGAGTTCCTCGGAAATAAAAGAACGAAACCGGGCAGAGTCGAGTACCCCCGCCATGCCGATCACCCTCTCCCGTGGGAAACCGCTCACCCGATAAGCGGCATAAGTCATCGCATCAAGTGGATTAGAAACTACCAGGAGAATCGACTCCGGTGATTTTTGAATGACCGCCTCCGTCACCTGTTTGACAATCCCGGTATTGACCCGCAGAAGATCATCCCGGCTCATCCCGGGTTTTCTCGGAATGCCTGAGGTAATTACGACAATGTCGGATTGCGCCGTCTCTTCATATCCCGCCGTCCCGACCAAGCGGACATCATAACCATAGATCGGGGCCGATTCCGACAGGTCAAGCATTTTCCCCTTCGGAAGATCCGACTCAATATCCACCAGAACAATATCGGCCATTTCCTTCTCAGCCAAGCGTTGCGCCGCTGTCCCGCCAACATGTCCGGCCCCGATGATGGTTACCTTATTTTTTTTAATCATTGCTCAATAACAGGGTTTGAATGTTGAATAAAATTTCCAGGAGGGCCCATTCTACCTGAAAAAGGACCCTGTTTCAAGATAGGCTAATCTAATTTTGGGATAAAAGTGTCTTAAAACCGGCGGTTGATGCCAATGCTTACCGCCGTTTCATCGATGAACCTGAATTCGATGTTTGCAGTCCACGGGCCGTTCATCTCAATCCCTGTGCCGAGGAAAACACCCACACGATCAAGCGATTCATGCGTTTCGCGGCGCGACTCCGTTGTCGAGAAGCCAGTAATGCCATCTCTCCCTGTTACCTCGCTATTCACATCCATCGAGAGATCTGAAATTTTAAAGCCCCCATAGGGGGTCATCATTCCAATCTTCCCTGTGATATATACCGCAAGTTGGAGTTCCTGGATCTCCGCTTTTGAACCAGACCGCATTGGGTTGAGATTCGGCAACAGTAGTGCCGCAAGGTCCTGGCCGTCAATCGTAAAATCACCCTCGACCTCATAGCGTAAGAATTGAAACTCAGAGATAACAGCCCAGGATCTCCAGTTCGTGATCTCCCCTTTGAGCCCCACACCATAGGCAACTCCAATGCTGCCATCGTACTTAATATGCTTATCCGTCTGGGTCGGACTTTTTATCGTATAATTCAATTCAACGTCAGCAATCCCCAACTTGACAAAAAAATCAAGCCGCGACATGGGACTCCACGTTCCTCTTAACAAAACCCGGTTCGACTTTATCTCAACATCAGAGATACGTCCCCCGGGGATAAGAGGGTCGGGAAAGAGCGCAGGTTGGATCCCAAATGAGTCCACCGTGAATGCGCTCCCTTCATCAAAGGCCATATCCCGATTCGCAACACTGTCATGTTCTATCCCCAGAGAATACCGTCCCGATGTGACTTGCATCCCGGCGATGTTCCCGATGGTTGCAGGCCGGGCAATCGAGGGAATGCTCAAAACAGCGCCAATCAGGCTGATCAGTAAAAACTTATTCAAGTGGAACCCTCATTCATCAGAACCGTCGTGGGATCTCACACCAAGCGTTTTCATCCCGAATCAAATGCTTGAAGCCATAATCAAGAGACAATACCACCTTTAATTAAAAACGCAAAGGGGAATTTCGTGGAGGGAAGATCATGAAAATAATAGAGGATAGGCCCGAAGACAAACTCCGACAAGAGCGGTATCTTTATCGCCAAGCCGGCATGGTGCAGCATATCAACCCCTGCCCAAAATACTCCTGGAGAGATGAATGACAACAAGGGCATAGTTGACAGAAAAATTATACCGTGTGATGGTCCGAAAATTATTAAGAAGGGCCAGCAGCGACTTTTTCCCCTTCTCCGGCTCATAATAGGCAAACGAGACCTCTGTTTCATCCGATACGGGTTCAGAAAAACGTATCCCCATCCGTTTTGCCTTTCCTGCCAGAACGGTCTTTCTGATGCCCCTCCGGACCATGGCACGCAGCTCTTTTGAATCGTCCTTGATCTGCACAGGGAGATGCGTCCGCTCATTCCTTCTCCAACCAAATTTCTTCAAATAGTTTGCCACACTCGCGAAGATGTCCCCTTTGGACTTCCACAAATCCCGCTTCCCGTCTCCATCAAAATCAACGGCATAGCGCCGAAAGCTAGAGGGGATAAATTGCGGAACACCAAAGGCACCGGCGTAGGAACTCTTCACGGAAAATGGATCAATGCCCTCTTCCCTGCAAAGGAGAAGAAACGCGATCAGCTCATTTCGGTAGAAGGTCTCTCTTCTTGTATAAAGGGCAAAGGCGGTATTCAGGATATCAAAGGCGCGGTACCGTTCAATCCCCGGTTGTCCGAATTTTGTCTCAATCCCAAGAATACTTGAGATAACCTCCTTCTCAACCTGAAATTTTTCTTCGACAGCCTGCAGGAGTGGACCATTCTTTTGAAGATAAACCTGCCCCTTTAAAATAAGGGGGTCATTAATAAACCGGCCCTGATATTTATAATAGGGAAGCCTCTCGGCGGGCCGTTTGAATTTTTTAATGATTTCATGTTGAAAAACAACCTTCTTAAAAATAGCATCCAGGTCAGCCGGATCAAAGCGGTGTGAGCGAGCAAGCTCGCGCATCAGCGCCTTATATTTCGGGTCTTGCAAAGAGACACGACCGCCCGTTGCGGCAAAAACAGAGGATGCCGACCAGGGACTCAGAGAAAGCGCCCCGATGACCCCAACAAACCGCGGTAAGAAAAGCTTGAGAAACATCCTCCGGTCTTCCAAGTTCTCACCCCTCCAACAGATCCCAAAATGATCTCACACCCTCCCCCTTCGCAATAATTACAAGCTCTCGGGGTCGGATTTACCCAACCCTCCAACACTAGAGGAAGGCCCTCATTTTGTCAATGATCTCACCCGTCAAAAGAACCTGTCCTTAAGGAACCTCTTAATAAGTCCGGGTTACGTTTTTCAGGAGATAAAATATTCCGATTCAAGACACGAATTGCAGAGAGTAGCCCACTAACTCCGTAGGCTTGCTATGCGTGTTCAAGATTTACAACGCAAAAACGGGACATTTTGGCTCTGAAAAAGCGAGTCATGACTTATTCAGATCTTCCTTAAATCTGGCTACCATAAATATGTTGTCTATTTCTTCTTCTTTTTATGTCGGAGAAAGACCATTCCCCTTTGCGAGTCCGGTCTCAAGATGGATCATTGAAAGGTGCAACATACTTGATATGGTATTCCTTTGAAAGGATTTTTGCTTGGGATAACGTTTCAGGATCAAGGTTTTTTTCGATCATCTCTCTAACAACTGCGGCCTGCGTGTGCCCTTGCGCAGCTGCAACATCCAACCAGATGTACGCGTCCTTATCATTTTGTTGGACGCCTTTGCCCAAAAAATACAACAGACCCAGCCCAAGCTGTCCATCAGTACTTCCTTGTTCTGCAGCTCTGCGGTACCACTTGGCCGTCTCCCGGGTATCCCTGGGCACACCCTGACCGTGAAAATACAATACACCCAGGCCAAACTGAGCATCAGGATTTCCATTTTCCGCCGACTTTCGGTACCACTTGGCCGCCTGCCTGAGATCTTGAGAGACGCCTTCACCATTTAAATACATCAATCCAAGCCGATATTGTGCCTCGGCATCTCCATTTTCTGCAGCTTGAAGTCGAAGAAGAAGGGGTCCATTTCTGATTTCAGGGTGAACAGTGCAGGAAAATAAGGAGCCAAACGAAAGTAAAAATATTAAAAAGGCGAGGTTTTGCATAGACCTTCCATTTTGTGAGGGAAAAGTTCCTACTTTCCCTTGATCCGGATCACAAAAAAGATACCCAGGATAGAGATATGGAAGTTGATAATCCCTCGGAAAGATTGCTGTTCTTCCCCAGGCCCTGAAAAATATTCAGGAAATACAGAATATAAAACAAGCTGAGAGGATACAACCATAAGAAAACAAGCGACCCCCCAGGGGCGCAAGGTCCAAAGACCAATCGCGGTAACAGCAAAGAGTAGGGCATACACATTATTCGCCAGAAACCAGTAAACCGTCATCTTCTCTAGGCTTATATCTCCAAACCCGAGCAAGTAGGCAAAATTGAGCCCAGACAACGCAAGAAAGACAACGGCGAGTATCTTTAAGTAGATTGCCATGACAGGTTTTTCACCCGCATTCAAAATCGACATTTGTTTTTCCACAAGCCTCCCGGAGGCGTCTTCCATTTCTTGAAATATGCTATAATGCAGGCCTTCCCCATTTTAAGGAAGCTCTGATTAAGTCTCTAACCTCCGCCCCAGTTTTTTTCCACACTTTTGATCTTGCTGGCGAGTCTCCCTGTTTTTCCTTTCCGATAATCGATCTTCACCACGGTGGACACCCGGTCACAATCTTCTTTCATCCGTTCCCAACAGGCCTTCACAACACCCATCACCTCGTCCCATGGTCCTTCAATAACAGTGCCCATCGGATTGAGGCGGTATTCAAGACCGCTCTGATCAATGATCTCGAGCGACCGTGAGACGTACTTGCTCACACTCTCCCCCTCTGTCATGGGAGACATCGAAAACTCCAAGAGTATAACGGTATCGTCTTTTTTCTGATCGGTCATTGTTTCTCCTTACGCAGAGCTTCCTTTAAAAGGAAGGGGCGCCGCCTGGGCGGCTGTCCGGGCACTGCCCACTTCCACCTCAAGATCGGTTCCCGGAACGGCAAACTTTTGACGCAAATAACACAGGGCAATGATTTTTCCCATCAGGGGCGACCGGGTTACGCTTGTGATCCATCCCACCTTTTTATCCCCTATGAAGATCTGTCCTTTGCGTTCCGGAAGCTCAGACCCTTCCAAAACCAGTCCATAAAGGTTTTTGTTCACATGACCATAGGTCTTTATCCGAGCAACGACCTCCTGTCCGGGATAGCATCCCTTCGTGTAACTGATTGCATCTTCCTGAAGACCCGCCTCGATAGGGAGTATATCTTCATCGATTTCATCACCATAACGAGGCAAACCGGCTTCGATACGAAGGATTTCCAGAGCCGTCTGACCAATGGGCAGCGCATCAAGATCCTGTCCAACAACCAGGAGTTTTTTCCATAAGAGGGCACATCCTTCTTCAGGGAGATAAAGGTGGTAATCTTCTTCTCCTGTGACGGATCGCTTGATGCAGAGAAGAGAGTGCCCTTCCCATGCCCTCTCAAAAAAAGATCGTTCTTCCATAAATGGAAGCGTCTCTCCAAAAAATGTTTCGAGTAGCGGCCTCGCACGCGGGCCTGAAACCATGAGCCTCCCCCAGGAAAGCGCTTCTATCTTGACTTGAGAACGCAGCTTGAAGCGCAGCAAATTCTCCTTCGTCTTCTCAGAATTCGACGATTCGACCTCCATAAACAAGCCATCGGATACGGGATACAGATGGAACTCGGACAAAACCTTTCCTTTGGCCGTCAACAGGGTGGTATATATCCCCCGTTCTTTTGAAAGGAGGAGCATGTCGTTACTGATGAGGTTTTGCATAAAGGAATCTCGGTCCGATCCGGTCACCAGGAAGTGCCCTTGGGAGGAAAGGTCTGTAAGTCCAACCCGATTTCGAACAGCACGATATTCTCTGCCTACATCGCCATAATGTTCTGGAAGTTCCCACTCGCCATAAGGGGAGAAGTGTGCTCCAGCCCGTCGATGGTCATCATAAAGTCCTAACTTTTTCATCACGCGTGGCTCCGTCTTGGAAGTGGATTCAGCTACAATGTATATCATGGCTATTTCTTTAGGGTCAAACTCGAGGGCCTCAATCTAGAATTCTGAACTCTGGTGGGAAAATGGGTTTTGCAATTTGTCTGGGTTTTTGGTATATCGTACCGTCGATCGAAGGAGGAGGCGGTGAAGTTTTTCAGATGGTATAATACTGTCCTTGTGATCTTGAGCTGTTTCCTGCAATGGATCCAGCCAAAGATTTTTGTTACGAATATAAGTGGAATCGAAACCTTTGACGGAAAACTGGTTTTCGGTCTGGGGGTCATTGGCTTCCTGGCGGCTTCAGGCGATCTCATCATAAAAGGGGGCCGCTTTGCCTGGCTTACCAACGTCACTGGTTTTATTGTCTTTATAATTATTTCCATGCTTTTTTATGATTATTCCCGGAATGAATATGTGTTGGGACCGGGAATGTATTTGGCCGCGATGGGGAGCCTTCAACTGACAGGTGCTTATGTTGCCTCTCTCTTTAAGAAGGGGGGCCAGACCCCTTCGGGCGAGTGAGACATCATTATCATAAACAAGTGATTATCGGCTGGGGATTGACTCACAGGACTTAAATCACTTATTCTGGCCTATATAGTGCGAGGAGGGAAGGGATATGCTTAAAGTGAGAGCAATGATTTGGACGCTCGTGTTCGTATTCGGGTTATTGGCGGCGGCGCCAAGTGCCTGGACCTGTTCCAGTATGGGTCCCGGAAAGCATATGGGTGTGGTCAGGACAAGCGATCCGCTCAAAGGGGTTCTGGTGATTATCGATGCGGAAAGCCAGCATCCGATTCATTTTTTGACTTCGGGTGAACTACTCAGAAAGGTCCATGCGGACGATACCGTGATTGTAACGTTTACGACCCACGAAGATCAGCTCATTGCAAAGGAGATCGTCGTCCATCTTGCCAAAAGGAACCCGATGTCCTGACAAGTTCAAGATCTAAACTTCCAGGGTTTTTAGGAGAATCGGCGCTTCCTCATTACGCAATCGCGGCAGGAGGACAAGGTGTTACATTAGGGGCTCTCCGTGTCCTGATCCAGGTCTATAATCCCGTCCTTAATCCCCTGAATGGCCGCCTTGGTTCGGTCGTCGACTTTCATTTTATAAAATATTTTTCGAACATGATTCTTGATTGTTTTATCACTTAGGCCCAGGTCCACCGCAATTTCTTTGTTCGTCTTCCCTCTCGAGACCCGCTGCAAGACGCCTATCTCTCTTTCAGTCAAGTTATAACGGTTGCCGATTTTCTTTTCTTTCTGCTCGCTTTTTTCCCGGGTGAACTCTTCGAGGATTTTTTTTGCGATAATCGGATGGAGAACCGATTCTCCTTTATATATTGAACGGATGGCCTTTACAATATCGGCAGACTCCGAGTCTTTCAAGAGATATCCATTAATGCCGGAACGCACCAGTTCAAATATGGTCTGGTCATCGTCGTGCATGGTCAGCGCGACAATCCCGATGTGAGGAAAGTCTTTCTTGATTAAGCGGGTGGCCTCAACCCCGTTCATTTCGGGCATGGAGATATCCATGAGAATAACTTCCGGTTTCAGTTTTTTGGCCATCTGAACCGCTTCAAGCCCGTTTTTGGCTTCTCCCACAACATTCATATCCCGCTTAGTCTTGAGAATAGCGCCCAGTCCTTCACGAACTACACGATGGTCGTCTGCAATGAGAACCTTGATTTTCTTCAATGAAGGGTCATCTCCTGAAACATCTACCCGACCTAATCAGATTTCCCTAAAGGTATCTGAATAACAACACGCGTCCCTTTTCCCAGTCGTGTTGTTATCTTTGCCTGGCCTCCCAACAACCGGGCCCGTTCCGTAATGGCTTGAAGGCCGAATGAGCGTTGTCCGTTTTGATCCCGTTTTACCTTCTCCTGATCAAACCCGACGCCGTTATCAATGATGGAAACATGCATCGTTTTACTTTTTATACTGACTTTAACATCGACCCGCTTGGCGCGCGCATGTTTTTGCACGTTCGCAAGGGCTTCCTGGATGATTCGGAAAACAAATATTTTTGTCTGGGAGGCGATCAGACGTTCGTTGACTGCCGTCTTCAAGGTGGTCTTAATCTGATATTGCCGGTGATACGTTTTTAGATAATTTTCCAAAGAACGGACGAGACCGGATTGTTCAATGGAGATCGGGCGCAGATTAAATATAACTTCCCGTGCCTCGGAGATACCTTCTTTTAACAGTTTTTTTGTCTCCTGAAGAGACGCAATGGATCGCGCGCGGTTCTTCTCCATTTGGTCGGAGCAATAATCAAGCCGATAACTGAGTCCAACCAGGGTCTGCACCAGGCCGTCATGGATGTCGCAGGCAATTCGGGTGCGCTCTTCAGCGATGGCCAACTCAACCTCTTTCACATAGAGACGATAAAGCGATTGATATTCCAGAAGATGTTGTTCTATCTTTTCTTTGCTCTTGATGCGCTCTTCGATCAATTGCCACATAAATTTAGCCGAAGGTCCCCCGATAATGGCTGTCCCGGGAGGCATGGTCACATGAAGGGTTTCTTCTACGAACTGGTTCCCACTCACATCGATGACCAGATCGGCTTTTTTTGACTGGAGTAGTTTTTTATAATTCTGCGTGACAGGGATCTTTAATTTTTTGGCAAGTTTGATCCCGGCCGCATGTTTATCCACATCAGCAACACCGACAATCTGAACAAGCGGATCATCGTAAAGAATCTCTATAAGCGATAACCCCCCTTTCCCGGCACCGATGATGGCCACCTTTGTCAACATTGTTCCTCCAAGCCACTTTGAGAAGACCCCAAACCTGACAAAATAATAGCAGAAATTTCAGATTTACGAATAAAAAAATTAAGGGCCGCAAATCCCTGCCGTGACAACCGGTCGGAGTGCGCAGGGCGTTATTCGGGTGAAACCGATCAGGCCGGAGGACTTTCCTGGATGAAGTTTCGGCCTGGCTCCATTCTCAGGGCTCCACATGGTTGACAAGGGGGGTGTCCAGATATAGAATGGGGAGATTTTTCTAATAAGGAGTCTCATGAAGGTTGAAGTTGAGGAAATTACTTCTGTCAAAAAAATACTTAAAATAGAGATCCCGCAAGAGGTGGTCGCCAGTGAATTTGCACAGGCCTATTCCAAGCTCAAAAAGACCGTGAAGATTCCGGGGTTTCGTCCCGGAAAGGTCCCCTTGGCCCTCGTCGAAAAAAAATTTGGGGCAGCGGTCGAAGAAGATGTTCTCCGGAAGCTGGTGCCGGATTACTACCAGAAAGCGATCAAGGAACTGGACATCTCTCCGGTTGAATTCCCCTCATTTGACAAGATTGAGGCCAAGAAGAACGCCCCCCTGCATTTTACCGCGACCGTTGAGGTCAGACCTGTCGTTCACCTGTCAGACTACAAGGGACTGATTCTCCCGCGAAAGAAAATAAATGTAGCCGATGAGGATGTCATGAAAACCCTGGAGAGAATCCAGGAGGAACAGGGGCATCAGGAGGCCTGTTCTGACGGCCATGCCATCGTTTCAGATGACTATGTGACGATTGATTTTGCCGGTTCGGTTGATGGAAAACTGATGGCACGCGGCAGTGCTCAAGGGTATACACTCCGGGTTGGCTCAAATACATTTCTTCCGGAATTCGAAGACGCACTCCTCAGTAAAAAAAGGGGGAAAAGCTTTGAAGCCGCGGTTCCATTTCCTGAAAATTATCAGGAAAAAGAAATTGCCGGAAAGACCGTCTCTTTCAAGATTGAGGTGAAAGAGATCAAGAAGAAAGTTCTCCCAAAAATAGATGATGACCTGGCAAAAGACGTCGGGCTCTCCTCGCTTGACACCCTGAAGGAAAAGGTCCATCAAACATTGATGGACCAAAAAACCTCTCAACAGAAACATGATCAAAACAGTATTTTGATTAAAAAGCTGGTGGAATTGCACCCTATTGATGTTCCCCCATCCATGGTCGATCGAGAAATACACAACAGCTTGGCAAACCTTCAGAAGGCAGGTCCGCAAAAAGTGGACGTTTCAATGTTCCACAAGGAATATGAGCCCATTGCACGGGAACGGATTCAGGGGCAGTTCATTCTGAGCGCTATCGCAGAAAAAGAAAATATCTCGGTCACGGACCAGGAGGTCGATGACGAAATCAAGTCCATCGCCACGGCGTCCAGGATCTCACCAGAGAAAGCAAGAGAAATGATCTCTCATCAGGATGGATCCCTGGAGGGATTAAAATCAAGAATCAGACAAGACAAGGCGCTCAAACAGGTCTACTCCCTTGCCCAATTTAAAGATGAAGGAGAAAAATCGTAATGCTGGTACCAATGGTGATCGAACAATCTAGCCGAGGCGAGCGGGCCTATGACATCTACTCTCGCCTTCTCAAAGATCGGATTATTTTTCTGGGCACAGGCATCGATGATAATGTCTCCAATCTTATCATCGCGCAGCTCCTCTTTCTCGAGGCGGAAGATCCTGAGAAGGATATTAATATTTACATTAACTCCCCCGGGGGAATGGTAACCTCGGGTCTGGCGATTTATGATACAATACAATATATAAAATCGCCTGTGTCGACAATCTGCATCGGACAGGCCGCAAGTATGGGAGCGCTCCTCTTGGCCGCCGGGACAACCGGCAAGCGGTATTCCCTTCCGAATGCACGTGTCATGATTCATCAACCGATGGGAGGCTTCCAGGGCCAAGCAACGGACATCGATATCCATGCCCGCGAAATTTTGAAGATGCGAGAGCGTTTAAATGCGATCCTGGCAAAACATTCCGGTCAGGATATCGAAAAAATCCGTAAAGATACCGAACGTGATTATTTTATGTCCGGTGAAGAGGCGAAGACTTATCATATCGTTGATGAGGTGATTGAGAGCGCTCCGGCACGTAAGTGAGAAATATCGGGGAGCACGGTTGCTTCAGGCACGAACCTGGATGGGTCATAAAGGGGAAGATTTAGAATGGTAAAAAAGGAAAAGATAGAGTCCCTCCTGCGTTGTTCCTTCTGCGGTAAGAATCGTGATGAGGTTAAGAAGCTCATCGCCGGTCCAACGGTCTACATCTGTGACGAGTGCGTTGATCTTTGCAATGATATTATTGCCGAAGAGTGGGACGAAGAAAAAGAAGAAGCCTCCTCCGCCCTTCCCAAACCGGCGGATATCAAAAAAACCCTGGACCAGTTTGTTGTCGGACAGCATCGGGCAAAAAAAATTCTCGCGGTTGCAGTCCATAATCACTATAAACGTGTCGCAAGCAACGCACGAAATGACGATATCGAACTCCAGAAGGGAAACATCCTGCTTATCGGCCCGACTGGTACCGGCAAGACCCTCCTCGCACAAACCCTGGCTCGCATTCTTGATGTTCCATTTACAATCGCAGATGCCACAACCCTTACAGAAGCCGGGTATGTCGGTGAAGATGTCGAAAATATCGTTCTCAAATTGCTACAGGCTGCGGATTATGATGTCGATAAGGCCGAGCGGGGGATCGTCTACATTGACGAGATTGACAAGATCTCTCGAAAAAGTGAGTCGCCTTCCATTACACGTGATGTGTCCGGTGAGGGGGTCCAACAGGCCCTTCTCAAGCTGATTGAAGGGACGGTCGCAAATGTTCCACCACAGGGTGGCCGAAAACATCCGCACCAGGAATTCATTCAAGTCGATACCACCAATATTCTTTTCATCTGTGGTGGAGCCTTTATCGGGCTTGAGGATCAGATAGAACATCGCGTCAACAAGAGGACGATGGGATTTGGTGCCGACATCAGACTGAAAAGCGACCGTAAACTTGGAGAACTCTTACGGAAGGTTCAGGGGGAGGATCTGATTAAACATGGTCTGATTCCGGAATTTGTTGGGCGTCTCCCTGTCACAGCTACCCTGGAAGACCTGGATGAAAAAGCCTTGGTCCGTATCTTAACGGAACCGAAGAGTGCCTTGGCCAAGCAGTATGAGAAGCTTTTTTCCCTGGAGAAGGTCAAGTTGAAATTTACAGACAGCGCCCTTGCGGCCGTTGCAAAAAAATCCCTCGTACAAAAAACAGGCGCCCGAGGCCTCCGCTCTATCCTGGAAGAAGTCATGCTCGAACTCATGTATGAGCTCCCTTCCATAAAAAACCTCAAGGAATGCATTATCACAGAGGAAGTGATCAGCGGTTCAGGAGACCCGGTTTTCCTCTATGAGCGTGATAAAGGAATAAAATCCGCGTAACTTTCTTCAATCCCGCCACGTCCTTCAAGAAAAGAAAACCCAAAACGGATCGGACAGGAAGACTCGTCAAGTAGCACATCTGATGTTTTATTTATCTGTTTATGACGGACGCCGTCAGGAGGGACCAGGCAGGATGACTTTTCTTTAAATCGAAGCCGGGATTTGATACCGTTTCAATTTGTTGTACAAACTTGCGCGGGAAATACCCAAGGACCGGGCGGCCAAGGATTTATTCCCTTTACATCTTTGAAGAGAATCAATAATCCGCTCTCTCTCGACCTTGGAAAGCATCTCTCGGGTCGAACTAAATAGAGAGGACGAGGGGGCATAGGGGGAAGGCCCCCCATCCTCTTCGATCAGGAGTGATTCTGGTGTAATCTCAGAAGTCGGGGAAACAAGAACCCCTCGCTCGATAATATTCTCCAGTTCCCGGACATTTCCTGTCCATGGCATACCCTGCAAGAGACCGACTGCCTCCGCGGAAAGAGACATCGGGCCTTTCCTATTTTGTTCCGTATATTTTTTAATAAAATGCTCGACAAGAAGAGGGATATCATCCAGACGATCACGGAGCGGTGGAATCACGATGGGCATAACGGCCAGGCGGTAGTAAAGATCTTCCCGAAATGTTTTTTTCGCGATCGCCTCTTTTAGCGACTTATTTGTCGCAGCCACCATCCGGACATTTATTTTTGAACTTCGATTTCCGCCAACAGGACGCGATTCACCTTCTTGCAAGGCACGAAGGAGCTTTGATTGGAAAACCAGGCTGGTGTCGCCTATTTCATCCAGGAAGAGTGTCCCGCCTTCTGCCTCTGCAAAAAGGCCTTTCTTATTCTGTATCGCCCCGGTGAAGGCCCCCCTGACATGACCAAATAGTTCACTTTCCAACAATGTTTCAGGGAGGGCACCGCAATCGATTGCGACAAAAGGGCGGTATCGACGCGGGCTATTCCAATGGAGAGCGCGCGCGACCCTTTCCTTACCCGTACCGCTTTCTCCATAGATCAGGATCGTTGCATTACTGGGAGAGACGAGACGAATCAACTGAAAAAGGGCTCGCATCTTCTTGCTGTTTCCAATCATCCCACAAAATGATGTCGCCTCCTCACCCACAACAGTAGAGGTGCCATTTCCAGAAACAGGCGGACTCTCGATCAGGGGGAGATCGTGAACGAATTCTATCACCCGGCACACCTTCCCATTTTCCCCTAAAATGGGATAGGCGCTGTACTCTTTTGCCTGGGTCCGCCCATCTGCCGTTGCAATTTTGCTGATCACGCGGTAGGGTTTCCCTGCTTTAAAAACCTCCAGACATGCGCATGGATCACAGGGAGTTTTCAACCCGTGCAGAAGGGAATAACATTTCTGATCAACGGACTTATCGCCCCCGTGCTTATCGCGGGCCGCCTTGTTTGCATACGCAAGGCTATAGTCTTCTCTGATCACTATAACTGGATCAGAGATCCCATTCAGAACCGCTTCGCAAAGGGCATTGGATTGTTGATCTATCGGAGCTTCCACAGTGCTACATCTCCAAGTCGCATGAGGACAACCAACTTAATAAGATATTACCTTTCCACACTACGATGCATCTTATTATAAATCCTGATAAAAATCAACCACAAGCTCAATAACCCAACCCCGAGGCACCCGTAAATACGCCCAGAAACCATCAAGATGTGGAGGCAATCGCGCCCGTCTTACCCTTGTCCTTCTTTCAGAATACGATGGGCCGACTCAAGGTCTGCGGGGGTGTTGATATTCACCACCGAGCGGAAAAGCGGATCTTGTCCAAGAAACGATTCTTTCTGAAAAAGGACGGTCCTGACAGATTTCGTGAGGGAATGCGGACCAAAATCGCCCGACTTGATTTGTGCGTCAATGGCCGGTAGACAGGTTTGTGCATAGACGGCATGGAGAGGATGGAGTCCATCTGAAAGGGAAGGAATCACAAGGTCAACCCCCTCCGAGTGATTGAGCATTAATCGAATGATGTCGGGGTTGACAAAAGGCATGTCGCAGGCCACCACAAAAATGGCCTCCCTCGACGTGGCCCGGAGGGCAGTCTCAATTCCGCCGATCGATCCCAAGCCAGGAAGTCGGTCTCGCAGGTAGGGGCAGGGAAGATCTCGAAAGCGCTCAAGGTGATCGACCACGACGACCACCTCGGAAAAAACCCCGGAGAGGATATCGATAACACGCTGGATAAGGGTCTTCCCTGCCAGTCGAACAAAGGCCTTCTCTCCCCCGATCCGGCGTCCTTTCCCCCCGGCCAACACGACGCCCGTCGTTCCCTCTTGTCGCATCTCCCCCACGCGCGCCCACCCTTAGAGGGCTGCAAGCTTATCCTTCTTCAACGGAATGCTCAATTTCCCCATGATCATGAACTGCCGGTTTATTTCCATGCGACCATGTGTGCTGATATGCGATCACTTTCCAGATCTCTTCTTCAGAAAGCTTCTCCTTCCAGGACGGCATACGGGTTTTCGCCACCCCTTCAGAAACCCTCCAGAACCAGTAACTGTCTGAGAGGCGGTTGACCCGTTCACGGACACGAAAATCAGGCGAACCCCGTTTCTTCGGGCGGTCTTTTTTTGGATCAATCCCGTGGCAGGTTGCACAACCCTCTTTTGCCGTTCTCGTCTTTCTCTTAAACTCATACTCCAAAACGGTCGTCTCAAAGATCACCTTCCCTTCTTTGATGATCTTCGAGTCTGTCCACCAGCCCCTGGGCATGTGTTTTTCTGCGTAGGACTTCGGGACCGGCTTCAAAGGTTTTACCTTCTCACCTGCAGCAAAAATCTGCTCCGAATTTAACACGAATGTCATTGCCGCAATGACAAGCACAAGGAGTGTATTTTTTCCTGACATGATTCTCTTCGTAGGGGTAAAAGGCGCTTAGGTTGCCACGATCACAAGATCCGTAAGGTGTTCCATTCCATCACAATCGACGATAACGCAAAAGACGTCATATGTTTCACCTGCGTCGCCCGTCTTAAATTCAATGTGCGTCCGTTTATGTACAGTAGAGATCGTTCCACTTTCAATTTCTTCATCAGAATCAAATAGGAGGACAAAGGCATGTTCGACGCCCGGTTTTCCCACATGTTCAAATATAAGTTTTATTGCTCGTCCCTCGGGAACCTCTATGCGGTTACCGAAGGACCTGCCCTCTGAATCGCGGAAGCCTTCTTCATCCACTTGAATAATGACCTCAACCGGAGACCCCTCTGCCCTTGAGGGAGATGGGAGTGTAAAAAAAACCACCGCTGCCATGAACATGACCAGTAAAGTTCTTCGAATTTTCACCTTTATCTTGTCCTCTATCTTTAAATAATCCCTTAAGCAAATCCGATTGTGGACCATTCTGATGATAGCGCTCCCCCTTACTCCAGAGACTTGTCCCCGCTCTCCATAGATAATTATACTCCTTTTCTAGGATGTTTTTTTTCTCAGATCTGCGGATATTCGTGCTTCGGACTCTTCACTGTAACGACTGGGCAAGGGGATTCCCGGACCACCTGGCCGGCCTGACGACCAATCATGATATGCGTGAGGCCGGTTTTTCCATGTGTTCCGATCACAATCAGGTCAGCCTTTCGTTCTATGGCCGTTCGGATAATCTCGGCAGACGGGATTCCGTCGACCAAGACCTTGCTTCCCCTCAGACCTTGATCTTCCGCCCTCTGAACCAAGTCATTTAACAACGCGTTCGCCTCATCTTTTTTGTAGATGCCATACTCGTTATGGAGGGGGGCCTCCACGTCCGAATGATCAGGCCATTCATCTATATATAGAAAGATTATACTGGGTCGCATCTCTTCGCACATTAAAAATGCGAAGTCGACCGCCGCGTTTGATAACTCGGAAAAATCGGTAGGGACCAATAGCGTTCGAATCGGCATACGATCCTCCTCTCCAACCTCGATCGGGCTGAAGGTTTATCGCTTCTCAAGTGAACGCTCAACTTCCTATATGATCACGAACTCCAGGCCTTTTCCCATGTGACCCTTTGTGCGGTACGCGACCACTTTCCAAATTTCTTCCTCGATTAAATGTTATTAAAAAACCGGCTGTGGACCCAAGCTTGTTTCTAGATAACATCCAATAATATCCCTACGAGCAACAAGTCCTATGAGTCTCCCTTCATGGTCGACCACGGGCACACGGATGAGGTGACGAGACTGAAGGAGGGCGATCACTTCTTTTATCGGGGTTGACTCATTAATAGATACAACAGGTTGGGTCATGACCTCTGATGCAGGGGTCTTGAGTAGATATTTCCCCTTCATCAGGGCATCCAAAATGTCGTATTCGCTCACAAGCCCGATCAAGGTCGAATCATCCTCAACAATCGGGAGACTCCCGAAACCCTCTTTAACAAGCGTTTCCGCCATGTCATCACAGGAGGTCTCTCCCCCGCAGGAGAATACATCTCTTTCCATGACATGGGAGGCGGTCACCTCCGTCATACTTTTTCCACCCACACGAAAATCTATTCGCCGCATCACTCATCTCCTTTGAATTGTATCTCTCCCTGAGACCTCCCGACAAGAACGGAGAGCCCTTTCGCTCCGGGGTCAAACATTATGACGGAAACCGGGAAGCGGCCCAAACCTTGACTTGATATAGCACTTGAGAATATCCCTACGTGCTATAATTCCGCTTAACTTTCCTTCATGATCAACAACGGGGACTCGAATGAGATGTCGGGATTGAAGGAGGGTGATCACATCTGCAATCGGCGTATCCTCTCGAACCGATATTGCCGGTTGTGTCATGACCTCCTGCGCAAGCGTCCCGCGTAAATCCATCCCTTTCATCAAGGCATTCAAGATGTCGTATTCACTCACAAGCCCAATCAGGATCCGCTCATGATCAACGATCGGGATACTGCCAAAACCTCTATTAAACAAGATCTCTGCCAGTTCGTGGCAATAGGCATTCTTCCCGTAGGAAATCACCTTTCTTTCCATCGTGTGGTCAGCATTCATATCCGTCATGCTTTTACCCCCGACACGAAAAGCCAATCTCTGCATGGATTTCTCTCCTTTCCGGTTTGCCGGATCACCGACACACCGTTCCCCATGGTTCCCAAGCGCCTGAATGCCCCAAGGCTTCTTCTTGAAGCGATCTCCCGCGTCTACGCTACCATGGTATAAACAGAGCATATTCCATGCCAAACTTAACCTATTGAAATATAAAAACTTTAATCAGTTCTATTGTGTGGATTTGTCTACTATTTTTGACACTTCGTACGACCATTCAGAAGAAGAGATTAAGGAATTGTTCTTTGCTTCCCCTCGGGGAGAGGGGTTTGATGACTTGAGCCTGGAGTATATTTGCACTCTAAAGCTGTATAACCTTGTGGACACATTTATACACTTTATTATGCCGTATTTGTGTGCCACACGAGATATAGGCGGGTCTTATTTCCGATCAGCTCGGAGTTTTCGGAGGATCAGAACCGTCTCAACAATCATCCAGATTTCAAGGATCAGGATGGCCGAACCAATCAAAACCGTCAGGAGATTGGAAGATGCGCCTTCCACTCCGAGTTGTCTGCTCCAGCTGATAATATTGTAAACCATTGCGCCGGTGGTCATGGTGACCAGGAAAACCATCGGGATGGCAAAATGGAGGACTGGGCGCTTTGCCCGGTAAAGGTAGACGACAAGGACCAGGAGGGTCATACCGCCGATGAGTTGATTCGTCGTCCCGAAGAGGAGCCAGAGGGGAACCCAGACCTTCGGCCCGGCCATCACAAGCGGAATTGCCGGGCCGACCGCGACCAGCGTCGCGATAAAACGGTTTTTTAAAATCGGGATGTTTAAGGCCGCTCCCAATTCGGAAACAACCAGCCGCTGAATCCGCGCGCCGGTGTCCATCGAGGTTGCCGCAAAAGAAATGGCAAGGACGGCAACAACCGCTTGTGCCCAGTCGGTCGGGAGGGCCAGCGCCTCCAGAAAGGTTCCCGCACCCGTCACAAAGTTGGCAATGGCATTGATCCCAGAGGCATTCCATGAGGCATAGTGGCTCGACCAGTCGGGGAGTCCGGCCGCGACCGCCAGCGTCGCAATGAGTGCCAGCGCCCCCTCTCCCAACATCCCACCATAGCCGATGAAGCGGGCGTCTTCCATCTTATCCAACTGTTTCGAGGTTGTTCCGCTTGCGACCAGGCCGTGAAATCCGGAGATCGCACCACAGGCAATCGTGACGAAGATGACCGGGAAAAGGGGTGGCGCTCCCACCGGATGAAGGTTGAACGCAGGCGCATTCATTTCCGGGTTTAAAAAAATCAAGCCCAGCACTAGGGCAACCAGCCCCACAATCAACTGATGTGAATTGATATAATCACGAGGCTGAAGAAGGAGCCAGACCGGAAGGAGGCTCGCGATGGCTGCGTAAATCAGGAGGATGATTGCCCAGGCGGTGATCGGATTTTCTCCAGGACCGACAAGCGGTTCCAGAGAAACCGGGACCGCGATCCCAACGGCCACCATGGCATAAAGGGAAATCAATGCAATAATAGAAGGGATAAAAATCCCGCCTTTTTTCTTGTGAAAGAGAGTCCCGATGATGAGGGCGACAATAATTTCAAAATTAACCGGGATGACGGAGGCTTGGTATTTGTGGAAAAGAACACCGATGGCAAAGGCAAAGACCGCCAGGACAATCCAGACCAGGAAATAGATAATGATCTGAAAAAGAATCCGAACCCGCGGTGTGACAATGGTTGCGGCGAGGTCTCCCATCGTACGTCCATCATTTCGGGCCGAGAGAACAAGGGCGCCAAAATCGTGTGCCGATCCGATGAAAATCGTACCAAATACCACCCAGAAGAGGGCGGGGAACCAGCCCCAGATCACGGCGACCGCCGGCCCGATAATGGGGGCAGCTCCGGCAATCGAGGTATAATGATGGCCCCAGAGGATGTGTTTGCTGGTCGGGATGTAGTCGTAGTCATCCCGAAGGGCGGGGTTGTGTGCCGGCGTCTGCTCTTTATTTGAGAGGTGGAAGACCTTCTCTGCCAGAATACGGGAGTAGCCCCGGTAACCCAGAAAGTAAAAAAGGCTCAGTACGGTTAAAGCGATCAGAACAGCCATTCAAATTCGACCTGTTTGCATTGGGGATGCGGGGAGAAAGGGCACACGCACTGCCTCTCCGAAACACGAGGAGCACATCTTATCGAAACAATGAACTGTTGTCAAAATGGAATCCCTGTACAAAAATAGACCGTCGCCATCCGGATCCCAAGATCCGCGGTTGGATCTTGGGATAAACGGTCAAGTCGCCTGAAAGACAAGGCCAGAGGCCATAAGGGCGAGCGAGGCGTACTCACCTGTACGGTGAGGGGTCCGTTGGCCGGTAACACAGTCATTTCAGGCGAATCGGCGGTTTCTAATTCCGCAATCACAGAATTAGGGTGGGTGTTGCATCTTGCGGAGCAAGACTGTACTTCTGTAAGATGCTTCAGAACCCTCTGGCCTGATCCGGACATACCTCCCGGAAAAAGTCGATGATGGGTGGAAGGACTTTTGGATATTGAGGACTTGCTGTGCGTATCATCTCAGGGATGATGAAAGGACGAAAGCTGGTCGCCCCCCCTGGACTTAACATGCGTCCAACTTCTGACAAGGTGAAAGGTGCCATTTACAACATCCTGTCCGATCGAATCATCATGGCTTCTTTCCTTGACCTTTATGCCGGGAGCGGTTCGGTCGGAATCGAGGGGCTGAGTCGGGGGGCACGCCAGGTTGTCTTTGTAGACCAGGACAGGAGACACCTCCATTACATTCGAAAGAATATCCCCAAGGGTCCATTTGAAGGGCGCTATCAGATCATTCAAAAATCTGCGTCAGATTTTTTAATAACGACGAAACAGTCCTTTGACTTTATTTTCATCGATCCTCCCTATGTAAGTGAGGAGCTTGAAAAGATATTGCCAAGGCTCATACAGGGTGATATCATAGCGGAAGATGGCGAAATAATCATTGAGCACCACCGAAAAAAGCCTCTTCCGGAGAATATAGGGGCTTTTCTTTTAATAAAAGAATATAAATACGGAGAGACCCTCCTTTCTTTATATGGCAGAAAATGAAGCATCAAAATTAGCTATTTATCCCGGCACCTTTGATCCGATCACCAACGGACATCTAGATATTGCAAAGCGAGCCCTCCACCTTTTTCCAAACCTTGTCCTCGCCATTGCCCCTAATGCCGGGAAAAAACCCCTTTTCAGTCTTGTAGAACGGCTTGAGATGATCCGACAGGCCACCAAAGGACTCGGGCTGCACATCGAATCGTTTAACGGGCTCCTCGTCGATTACGTCGCCCAAAAGGGGGCCAGTGCTATTATCAGAGGGATTCGAGCCGTCTCCGACTTTGAATTTGAGTTTCAAATGGCCCTCATGAACCGGAAACTAGACTCCAGCATTGAAACGGTCTTCCTGATGCCGAGCGAAGAATACTCTTACCTGACCTCTACCTTGATCAAAGAGGTCGCCAGCTACGGTGGAAATATCTCCTCCCTTGTTCCCAAACCGGTTATAGAAAAATTACTGGAAAAATACGGGAGCAAGGCTTCATGAAACTCGCAAACCGGATCAGTAAAATAAAACCCTCTCCGACGATGGCCATGGCCGCCAGAGCGAGAGCTTTGATCGGACAGGGAATCGATATTGTGAATCTGGGTCTTGGAGAGCCTGATTTCCAAACCCCTGAGCCTGCATCCGGGGCCGGAATCGATGCGATCCGGTCGGGTTATACAAAGTACACCCCTCCTTCAGGAAGCCTTGAACTGAAAGAGGTTATCCGCCAAAAATTTAAAATAGATAACGAGCTGGATTACGCCAACAATGAAATTATTGTCTCCTGTGGCGCAAAACACAGCTTGTACAACATCGCGCAGGTCCTTTTTGAAAAGGGAGACGAGGTCATTATTCCTGCGCCCTACTGGGTGTCCTATCCGGATCAGGTTCTCCTGAATGACGCAATTCCCGTCATCGTCGAGACGAAGGAAGAAAATGGCTTCTTGATGACACCGGATCAATTGAAAGATGCGATGTCTCCGAAGACAAAGGGGATAATCTTTAACTCGCCCTCCAATCCGACCGGCGCAACTTATACCGAAAAACACTACGAGGCCTTTGCCGACCTTCTTTTAAACAGCCCTTTGTGGATTATCTCTGATGAAATCTATGAAAAATTTCTCTATGACGGAATAAGCCACACAAGTATCGCTTCCTTAAGTCCCGACTTAAAGAGTAAAACGATCGTGGTCAATGGCATCTCCAAGGCCTACGCGATGACAGGGTGGCGAATCGGCTACGCCGCCGGACCGGAAGAGGTTGTCCGTGCAATGGGGACGGTGCAGAGTCAAAGCACATCCAATCCGACATCGATCTCCCAAAAAGCTGCCATAGCTGCCCTGAAGGAAGGGGCCCCCTTCATCCAAACGATGATTGAGATATTTCATCAAAGAAGGCGGTTTATGGTCGATCGCTTAAACCGGATTCCCGGGATACGATGTCCTCGTCCGGCAGGAAGTTTTTATCTTTTCCCAAATATACAAGAGATCCTCGGGAAAAAGTACAAAGGGAGTGAGATCCTCAGCTCTGTTGACCTGGCCACATTTCTCCTCGAAGAGGGAGGCGTCACCACCATACCCGGTGTGGCCTTCGGTGCCGAAGGATATTTGAGGATTTCTTACGCCGCCCCTGAGGATGTCCTGGCAAAAGGACTGGAAAAGATAGACCAGGCGATTCGTCTTTTATCTTAACGATTTAATGACAAGCTCTGAATAGGAAAATGTAACTATTGAGATTGAACTGAACCTTTACAGGTAAACTGTGAATAACGGAGGGTATGGTAGTGCCGATTTATGAATATGAATGTGAGACCTGCAGTAAGCGTATTGAAATCTTACAAAAAATGTCAGACCCACCCTTAACCTCCTGCGACACCTGCGAGGGGAGCGTTCATCGAATCGTTTCCCCTTCCGGACTGATCTTCAAGGGAAGCGGGTTTTATATCAACGACTACGCCAGGAAGAAAAAAGACGGCCCTTCCGATGCAAAGGGAGAGAAAAAAGCGGCCGCTCCCGTTGCAGAAAAGAAAAAAAAAGAAACCCCCGCCAAACCAAAATCCAAAGACTAAAACGGCACTCTCAGACCAGAATACCCAAACCCTCTCTCAATCTTTGCCTTGAGATCGCCCCCTCCCTCAAGACCCTGGGATCAGATTCCGACACATCCAGCACTGTGGATGGCAGCGTCAGGCCACATAGACCGCCATCCAGGATGTGCAGAACATTTTTTATCTTCCTGATATCCGGTGACAACATCGCCTCAACATCTGCGGCAGACCCCGGGTTATTTCTTCCTGAAAGGTTAGCACTCGTCGCTGTGATTGGAAGACCGACCGCTTCGATCAAAAGGATCGCCAGCCTCGCGTCAGGAATGCGGATGCCGATTTTCCCGGTCCCTCCCATCAAAAGATCCGGCAGTTCTCTCGCCCCTTTAAACACGAGCGTCAGCGGTCCGGGCCAGAACCGCGCCATTGCCTTCTTTGCAAGCGGGAGTATTTCCGCCACCAGAGGTTGTAGCATTTCTACTGATGAAACCAGAAGGAGAATCGGATTTGAACGATCCCGGCCCTTCATCTCAAAAAGCCGGACAAGTGCGTCCGTATCAAAGGGGTTGACGGCCAGACCATAGTAGGTGTCTGTCGGAAAGGCAACGACACCCCCCTTCCGGATCACCCTGCCAAGAGTGGCAAGAATTTTGGGATCGGGACTACCTGGATCAATCGGTATCCGCTTTTTCATGGTTCATCAGGACAGGACGCCCATCTTCCTTCAGTCCGCCGTGGCACCGATATCGTTCCGAAAGTGCATCCCCGGAAAAGAAATCTGATCAATTGCCTGATAGGCTCTCTGGCGGGATTCAGCAAGGGTCGCGCCCAGGGCCGTGACCCCAAGGACTCGCCCGCCCCTCGTAAGCCAGCGCGCTCCTTCCCGCTCCGTTCCCGCGTGGAAAATAAAAGTATCAGAAAGATCAATATTCTCCAGGCCTGAAATCACCTCTCCCTTGCGATAACTACCCGGATAGCCTTCAGAGGCCAAGACCACACAGGTCGCTGCCGCCTCCTTCCACTCAAGTTTTATCTCGTCAAGGCGGTGATCCAACGTCGCCTGCATCACCTCAAGCCAGTCTGTTTTCAGCCGCGGCAGGATTGCCTGGGCCTCAGGGTCTCCCCAACGGGCATTAAACTCCAGAACCCTGATTCCCTCAGGGCTCAGCATCAGACCCGCATAAAGAACCCCCTGGTAGGGGGTTCCCTCGCTGGAAAGGCCCTGAAGTATCGGCGTGATCACCTTCGACATAATCTCCGCTTCAATCTCATCGCTCAGCCTTGGCGTGGGAGAAACTGCCCCCATACCGCCGGTGTTTGGTCCGTGATCTCCATCCAATACCTGCTTGTGATCATGGGAAGCGGCCAGAGGAAGGGCCACAGTTCCATCTGTCACAACAAAAAAAGAGACCTCCAGCCCTTCCATATATTCCTCCAGAATGATTTGAGAAGCAGCCGGCCCCATCGCCTTAAAGCGCCCAAGTCCTTCCATCGCCTCTTCCGGCGTCCTGGCCACTACAACTCCTTTTCCGGCAGCAAGGCCCTCCACCTTCAAAACCACAGGCATCGGGAGTGTGGACACTCTTTGAATGGCTTCCTCGATTGAAACCACCCTGGCCGCGGGGGTCGGAATACCATATTTTTCCATCAGTGTTTTCGAAAAAACCTTGCTCGTTTCTATTTCAGATGCCGCCCGACGCGGCCCGAAAATCCGTCGTCCCGCCGCTTCAAACTGATCAACGATCCCCAGGGAGAGGGGAATTTCCGGGCCCACCACGCACAAGTCAATCTCTTTCTCTTTCGCAAATCGAAGAAGGCCCGCGACATCATCGGCCTTGATATCGACGCACTCCGCCAAAGGGGCCATCCCCGCATTTCCAGGGGCACAATAGAGATGCGTGACACGAGGGCTCTGAGCAATCTTCCAGACCAAAACATGCTCTCTCCCCCCGCCGCCCACAACAAGTATTTTCATTTTTTCCTTATAATGTAAGTGTAAAAGGTAAAACGGTTCAGATTGCCCAGATTTTACTTCAGGGCAAGGCGCGAGGAGCGCAGAACCGGAACGTACTGATTGTACGTGAGGATTCGAGCACCACAGCAACGCAGCCATGGAGAAAAATAGGGGTGAGCTGAACCATTTTAATGCTTGAAGTGCCTCATTCCGGTAAACACCATTGCCATCTTATGCTCGTCGATGGCCTGGATGACATCCTTATCCCGGATCGATCCTCCAGGCTGGACCACTGCGACGATACCGGCCTTTGCCGCTGTATCAATGGCATCCCGAAAAGGAAAGAAGGCGTCAGAGGCCATCACACTTCCTTCGAGGGGCTGCTGGGCCTTCATTTGGGCAATTTTTACGGAATCGACCCGGCTCATCTGCCCGGCCCCGATGCCAACCGTCTGTCCGGAGCGGGCATAGATGATTGCATTTGACTTCACGTACTTGCACACCTTCCACGCAAAAAGAAGCGCCGCAAGTTCTTCTTCGGATGGAACACGTTGGCTGACCACTTTCAAGCCCTTTGGGTCATCAATAATGTCGTCGTCATGGTCCTGAATAAGCATCCCCCCGGACAAACACCGGATATCCTTACGGGTTTTATTTTTATTGGAAGCGGCCCTGACGCCGGCTTCCAATATCCGTAGATTTTTTTTCTTCTGAAAGATGGCAAGGGCCGATGCATCAATACTCGGCGCGATCACAACCTCCATGAACGTGGACGTAATCTCCTCAGCCGTCTCCGCGTCGATGGGCCGATTAAAGGCAGCCACACCGCCGAACGCAGAACTCGGATCCGTTGCCCGCGCCTTCCGGTAGGCCTCGACCAATCTCTCCTCTGTTGCAACGCCGCAAGGATTATTATGTTTCACCACCACGGCGGCCTGTTCCTGAAACGACAGAACCATCTCATACGCCGCTTCCGTATCCAGAAAATTATTATAAGACATCTCCTTCCCCCAGAGCTGTTTCGGGAGATCGCTCTCCCCGGAAAAATTTTCTGTATAAAGAGCCGCTTCCTGATGCGGATTTTCGCCGTAGCGGAGTCCCTGAACCTTCTTCAACTGAATCTGGATTGAATCCGGGAAGCGCTCGGCCTTTCCTTCGACACCGCTCAAATAAGATGCGATCGTACTATCATATTCAGAGGTATAGCGAAAGACCTTGTTCGCAAGCGAAAAACGCTTGGATTCTGACACGGCTCCCTTCGATTTTCTCATTTCCTCAAGGATGTCTGCATAATCTCCCGGATCGACAATCACGGCGACATCCTTGTAGTTCTTCGCGGCAGACCGGAGCATGGTCGGCCCGCCGATATCAATATTTTCGATGGCGTCTTCCAACGTAACATCGGGCTTTGCAATGGTCTCTCTAAAGGGGTAGAGATTCACCACCACCAAGTCAATAGGGACGATCCCTTCCTTTTCCATCTCTTTCTCATGCTTTGGATTTCCCCGCTTGCCCAGAATTCCGCCATGAATGCGGGGATGGAGGGTCTTTACTCGGCCATCAAGCATTTCAGGAAAACCGGTATATTCGGATATTTCCCTGGCACTGACACCCTTCTCTTTGAGCAGGGCATAGGTCCCACCTGTCGAAAGAATTTCGATCCCCATCGCTTGAAGGCCCTGGGCAAGATCAACAATTCCCTCCTTGTTGTAGACACTTAGAATTGCCCGCTGAATTTTTCCCATCACTCCTCCATTCTAAGAAACCTCTGAACAAGTCATGACTCGCTTTTTCAGGGCTACAATGTCCCGCTTCTGCGTTGCAAATCTTGAAAATAGCGGGCTATTCTCTGCGATTCGCGCCTTGAATCGGAATATTCTATCTCCTGAAAAAACAACCCAGACTTATTCAGAACTTCCTTAACCAAATATCTTTTTAAGAAACCATATCCCCTTTGTACGAATCATCTTCACTTCTTTCTCTCCGAAGAGCCCTTTCTCGAGAGAAGATCGTTCTTCTTCCGAGAGTAGGTGTTTCGCACGTGTTTTTTTTAATTTTGCGATGCCCAATATATCGTCTTGATGAAAAATATGATAGACCCTATTTTTTATAATGTTGAAACGTCCTCCGCGTTGAAACGCGGTCGCAAAATCAATCAGGTAGGGCTTTCCATCCTCTCCCATGAGAATATTTTTTACATTGCGAAGGTCGCATAATACCACCCCTCGGGCATGAACGGCGTCGATCACAACCCTCATCTTGTCAAAAAAAGCAGGGTCCAGGTCGTCTTCCCTTAGCTCAGAGCCATTTCGACTCGGAATAAACTCAAGGGCCAGGGCATATCGGTCGATCAGTCCATAACACTTCGGGATGCCCGGTATACCCTGGAGTTTTCGGTAAATAAGAGCTTCCCGTCTGATCGCGACGACGCCGACAAAAATGCGAAAGAAAAAAGACTTTTCAAAGTAATCCTTGACCAGAATCTGTCTGCCCTCTTTCTGAAGAACGAAGATATCGGGCTTCCAGGGCTTCCCCTCCCGCATCACTCTTTGAATATACTGTCGAAAGGAGGCTCTTTTGAATGTCATGCACAATCCATTTAATATAGTCGAAGCCCCAGGGCAACGATTCCGGCCAGGGTCATCACGGCTGTCTGATGCTCACTGTTTGAAACAACACGGCCCCATGCCCATTGGTGGCTCCCTCTATTTTTGTAAGGCGAGAGGCGGGGGAAATAGTCCGGAACGCTCCGGTCATATTCGTCCCACAGAGATCCGAAAATATTTTTCAAGCGAGCAGCTTCCCGTTTTTTTTTAAATGGCGCGTAATAGAAAAAAAAGACGGCCAGTCCGACAGAAAGGATGATCCATTGTCCCGCGAGAAAACAGAAGCCAACCATGATGAGGAAGGTTCCAATATAGAGAGGGTTTTTAACATAGGCGTAGGGTCCTGTTGTCGTTACCTCACGATTTTTACGAAGATGCCCCGCAGCCCAGAGACGACCCGCCTCTCCGATTAAGATAAGAGCGACACCCATGAAAAAAAGATGGGGCTGGACTGTCCCATAAACAAAGAGCAAAACGATACCAAAGTAAACCGGAACTGTTTTTATAGTAATCTTTTGAAGGAGATTCCTCAAGGTACAGCTCCAGAACTATTTTTCCAAGAATATAAAATGAAACAATATTCAGGGAGACAGTTGGAAACCATCTTATCAGAGTCGATTGGGAATTGTCAGGGTCTTAAATTAAGATATCGAGAGGGGGTCAGCGCGAGAAAACTGATCGGAGAAAAACTTTCAGGTCTTTACGATCGACGGGCATAATCCGGACAGATCCTATTTTTTCGGGCAGGATAAAAAAGATCACCCCATCCACAACCTTTTTGTCCCGTTCCATCACGGAAAGCAAGCAGCCCGGATCGAGGCGAGGCATCCGTGTCGGAAGGCCAAATGAACGGAGTAGGGCGACCTGACGTTCAAGCGCAATCTCGCTTAGGATCCCCAGCATGCAAGCAAGCCGGGACGCCATGACCATCCCAATGGAAACCGCTTCGCCATGCTTATACTTTCGGTAGCCCGTCATCGTTTCAATAGCATGTCCAAATGTATGGCCGTAATTTAAGATCTTACGAAGACTCGATTCTCTTTCGTCCGCTTGAACAATCTCTGCCTTGATTGCTGCTGACTTTTTGATACAGTAAAGAATTTTTCCGGGCTCAAGCACCTTGATCGGGGCAGTATAACGCTCAAGATATCCAATGAAGGCGGGATCAAAAATGACACCATATTTCACGACCTCGGCGAGACCGGCAATATATTCTCGTTTGGAAAGGGTCGTCAGGACCGTCGGATCAATGCAGACCAGGCGGGGTTGGTAGAAGGCGCCTATCAGGTTTTTACCCTTAGGATGGTCAACACCCGTCTTTCCGCCGATACTGGCATCAACCTGTGCCACGACCGTGGTTGGGCATTGAATGTAAGAGATCCCTCTTAAAAAAGTTGCCGCTACGAATCCGGCCATATCCCCGACCACACCGCCGCCCAAAGCAACCAATGTCGCATCCCGTTCAAACCGGTGTGCAACAAGTTTGTCATATACCCGGCCCACCTGATCAAGCGTTTTGTACCGCTCACCATCAGGAAGCGATATCATCACTGGGGAATACCCTGCGTCTTTCAGGCTTTTCCGAACCTGGGCACCATAAAGACGGTCTACCCTGGGATGAGTCACGACAGCGATTTTCTCCCCAAGCGAAAGATCCCGAAGATATTTCCCCAGATTTTGAAGGATTCCCGGACCGATAACGATGTCATAACTGTTGTGACTTAACTTAAGTGATATCTTTTCTACTTTCACCGTCAGATCAGGAGTTCTCCCCCATCCTTTCCAAGACCTTTATCTTAATCCGACGAACGCTTTCCTGAACATCAACATCAGACGTATCAATCGAAAAAGCCGCGCGATCGTAAAACGGTTGTCTTTCTGTCAGGAGACGGGTAATCCTTGAGAGTGGATGAGGACCGCGTAACAGCGGGCGTTTTCCCAGCCTTTTTCGAACCCTTCTCAAGATCACCTCGGGTCGTGCCTTCAGAGAAACCAGAATCCCATTTCCGCTTAGAGCCTTGAGGTTTTCCTCTTGAAGCGGGACACCCCCTCCCGTAGAAATGACATATCCGCTCCACCCCGAGACATCATGCACGGTCTCCAACTCCAATTGCCTGAACCACGATTCTCCCTCTTCGGCAAATATTTTATCAATTCTTTTATGTGCTCTCTCTTCAATGATCTGATCGGTGTCGGCAAAGCGATAGCCTAATTCCACCGCCAGGCGCCTTCCAATAATGCTTTTTCCTGTTCCCATAAAACCGAGCAATACAATATTTTTCATACTCAACTTTAAACAGAGATTCGCCCAGGAGACCTGCGCTTACTTCATGATCGTAGGGGTAATAAAGACGAGGAGCTCTGAGGTATTTTCCCTCGTCTCCGTTCTCTTGAAAAGCCATCCCAGAAAAGGGATATCCATAAGATAAGGGATTCCGCTGATAGATTCCGCCTCGTCCGTCTCATAGATCCCGCCGATCACGGCGGTCTCGCCATCCTGAATCAGGATCTTCGTTGTCGCCTCTTTTTTCAGAATACTCGGGCCAGCGGCACCCGGGATCGTATCCCCGGGGGCGTTCTTTGAGATCTTGATATCCATGACGATGCCGCCATCCGGAGAGATATGAGGTGTTACGGTTAAACTCAAATTTGCGTCAATAAATTGTGTCTGCGTCCCCTGATCAGAAGTGGTTTGAAACGGGATCGACTCTCCCTGCTGGATCTTTGCCTCTTCGTTGTCCAGAACAGCAATTTTGGGTGTCGAAATGATACGGGTCAGCCCCTGCGATTCCCCTGCCGAGAGCCTAAGATCAAGGTTAAACGGATTCCCCGCACCGATCCGTCCAAAAGTAAACCCAATTCCCCCCAGGTTGAATCCTGCCGGCACGTTGACAGCAAAGTCAGAGATGCCGGCATTAAAAGCGCCAGTGGTATTGGAAAGGGTAAACCTGCTATTATTGTTTACCCCACTTGTTTCAGCGCCCCACTGAATCCCCAATTCCCGCCTGAAATTCGGTTTGATCTGAACAATCCGGGCCTCAATCATGACCTGAGGCGTCTGGGTATCGAGTTTTCTGATCAGACCCCCAACCTCACGGATATTCTTTTCAATATCCTTCACGATAATGGCGTTTGTTCGATCGTCGACGGTAATATCTCCCCTGGGGGAGAGCAGCTTTGAAACCGTGTTCTGAAGTTCATCTGCCTTGGCGTAATTGATCCGGAATATTTTAGTGACCAGATCTTCCGCGCGGACCTTCGTCTCCTTCGCTCGAGCCTCTTCGTCCTGCTGGCGCGTAATGTTTGCCAATGTCGAGATTCTGAGGATATTTCCTTCCCGGATCTCGCCCAGGTTATTCATCTTTAATACAATTTCAAGCGCCTGATCCCATGGGACATTGATCAGCTTCAAGGTGACCTTTCCTTTGACGTCATCCCCCATCACGATGTTCATTTTACTCACATCGGCTATGAGACGAATCATATCCGTAATATCAGCATCCTGAAAATCAAGAGAAATCTTCTTTCCGGTGAATTTTGGCTTAGCTGATGTCTCCGCGCCCTCAGAACTTCTTTCCACCTTCGCTTTCTTTACCATTTTTACCACTTGTTTTTGTTTTGGTGAAACCGGGGCCGGCCTGAGAATGACCTTCTTCGAAGGTTTCTTGATAACTTTTTCAGCAGGTGAAGCAGCCACCATCTTCGCTGGCGCAACAAGGCCTTCCTTTGATTGAACCGGAGTGATCAAAGGGGAAGAACTTGCTTCTTCCCGGGGAGGGGACGGCGGGAAGAACGGAACAGGCTGTTTATCCCCCTTATGGAGGCTCTCCAATTGAATACGCAACTTCTTTTCACCCTGATGCCAGGAATATTGAATGGGAGAGAGGAGATCCACGACAAGACGAAGTTTATCCGGATGCTGCCCTATTCGTACCTGCTTCACTGCAGGATCCCTTGCTGCAATAAGCCTTTCTTTCGTCGTTGTTGTGGTATTGGCAAGATCTATGACCAATCGATCTTGCCCCAGGAGAAAGATTTCAGGATCCAGGCGGCCGTCTGCTGTCACAACAAGCGCCAGGCCCTCCTGATCGTCAAAACGTATTCCGCTCACCGTTTTCGCGGGGGGACTCAGGGCTTCCTCCACCAATCTCGTACCTTCTTCCTTTATGAGCAAAGAAAGGATATCCTGGACCTCTTCCTCAGGTCGTTCTTCGGAAGATTTTTCAGAGGAGGGAGCCCGTTCCTCATCAAAGAAAACAAAACCCTTTGCGCTTTCACTTTCCTCTTCGACTTCACCCGCCGGAAGAGACACCTGGACGATAAGCTTGAGCCCTTCTGTCCTCACATTTGTTTCAGCGCCGCCGGTCAACTCGAATTCAAGACGGGAAACCCGGCTCCGCTCGCCAACCTTAGGACGTATTGAGCGAATCGGCCCCTTTTCAAGCACGATCTCATCCTGATATTGACCAAGGCCGACTTCCGCCATATCAATCACCAGGCGATCAGGGTTATGCAGCCTGAAGGTGGTGTAGATCATGGGTTCCTGACCCTCTAGGATGACGATGGTCTCCCCGGTTCCCTCAGAAATGTCTATATGCTGGATCTCTGTCTGGAATGTCTCGTTGACCTGCAAATTTTTGACACCACAGGACAGGGCGAGTGATGAAAATAGTATAATGATTGCATATCGGAACGCATGGCCGGTCATTCTAGCCCCTCCTCTTGGAGATGAAGTTTCATCACAGTGGTGCTTGTCTCAGTTTCACCAAATATATTGGTACCGGTCTCTCTTATCACGACTTCTTCCTTCGTAATCCGTCGCACGATACCGCTACTTATGCCAATTCGGGTCCCCTTTCGCAGGGTATATCCTTTACCGTCCGGCGTCTGGACGATTGCCCCGAAGCCGAATTCACCCCAGACAATCCCGATCAATTTCAACTCAGACAAGGACAAGCGTTGCAACGGAGGGAGGCTTAGAATCTTCTTCTGTGACTTCCTGGAGGATGCCACTATTGACCGGAACGGATCACGTCTTCCTTCGGGGTTATACCGAAAAGTAACGACCTCCTCTTTTATTTCCGGGGTCGGACTCACGGCTTCAACCAGCTCTCCACTCCGGGAAACTTGCGGGGCCGGGAGGGGAGGAATTTCTTCTGTGATCGGGGGGGCATCTGTACCGTCACACGCGGGTAATAGCAAGCAAAGCAAAATGATTCCCGTTCTGAAAAAAGTGTTCAACTAACCTCCTTCTACAGAAGCAAATGCCGTTGCAGAGAAACTGGTCTGAATAATAATCCGACCCTTGTCTTCTTTAGGAGATGTCATCCGGATATTGGAAACATTGACTATCCGTGAAAGATGACTAATCTTATCAAAAAAAACAGCGAGAGAATGATACCCTCCGGCAACCTCAACATTTACAGGGATACGGACATAGAGCCCGGAAGGATCTCTTACTTTCGCGGCGGGTCGCCACAGCTTAAATTCGAGCCCGGTTCTCCCTCCCAACTCAGAAATCTGCCGCAGGAGAACCTCCACCTCCGCCTCAGGAGGTAATTGCTCCTTCAATCCAGCCAACTTTAGCTGAAGCGCCTCATTTTCACTTCTTAGCAATACCAGCTTGCGAACCTTGATACGATGGATGTTGATTGCGTTGTTTAGCTCGGAAACTTCCTCTTCGAGCCTGGCAATCTCATTATTCTTCGGGATGAAAACAAACCAGACAAAACCCCCAACAAGGATAACAACGATCAGGGCAAGCGTAACAAATTTCTGTGTACTGGTCAGATGTTTTAACGCTTCTGAATTAATATCCATAAGACCTCACTCATGGGGATGAAACCCTCATGAAAGAATCACACCCTTCAGTCGGAAAAAATAGACTGGGATATTCCCTTCGATGCTCTTCCGGGACTCCAGGATCTGGACATCCCCAAAGAAAGAAGATTCCTTCAGATTATCAATGAATTCAACAATATCGTTATTGGTGACAGCCTTTCCATCCAAATCAATACTCCCCCGACTTTCACTGAGGCTGGTTATCCATGCACGGTCGGGCAGGCTCCTGCTGATTTCGTCAAGCAGATGCACCGGGACAGACTGATTCTTGCGGAGTTGATCAATGATCTCAATCTTTTCCTGAACCACTTTCTTGTTCCGTTCATAGTTTTTAACTTCCTTCACTTTCATTTTTAACTGAACCAATTCTGCAGAGAGCTCTGAGGTTTCTGAATTGAGGACACTTACCTTATCATTGAGTTTTCCCCAGAAGAACCCACAAATCAACAGGGTAACCAAACAGACAGCGATGACGACGATGAGTTGCGCTTGTATCTCTACCTTCCGCTTGGTCGTCTTTGCGCGATGCGGCGTGAGCAGATTAATCTCAATCATAAACCACTTCCCTCTAATCTCCGTAGGGCCAAACCGACCCCTACGGCAGACATGGGCGCCATCTCCTGAACAAATTTCCGGTCAAAGAGGTCCTCAGGGATCTCGATATTTTTGAAAGGATCTGCCATTTCAACCTCGACGCCAAGTTTCTCAGCAAGGTGGGCCAAGAGGTTTGGAAGTTTGGCGCTACCCCCACTCACCAGAATCCGATCGATTGTCTCACTGCTCGACGTGGTTTTATAATATTCAAAGGATCGCATGACTTCTGTCGAAATTTTCTCGTTGAGACCGTTGATCATATTTAAGAGGGCATCCGGGTCAACTCCGTCGACCGCTTCGCCCCGCTTCGCGCGTTCGGCCTGTTCATAATTTACATTGAATTCCCTCTGAATCGCCTCACTGTAGCGGTTCCCTCCGATTGAGATATCGCGTGTAAAAGCAAAGGTCCCCCCCCGCAAGATAGTAATATTCATCACGCTTGCACCGATGTTCACCAGCGAAACAATTTCGTCCTCTCTCGAATCATAGTTTACGCCATACATGTTCTCCAAGGTGAAGGCATCAACATCAACAATAACAGGGTTCAAGTCCGTCTCCGTAACCAGGGTGGTGTACTCCGTCAGCCGTTCTCGCTTCACCGCAACCAGGAGGACTCCCATTTGGTCCTTCGCTTCTTCCGATTCCGACTCGCCCAGGATATGAAAGTCTATATTGACGTCATTGATATCGAATGGGATATATTGCTCCGCTTCCCATTTAATCGACTCTTCCAGCTCCTCCTCTGTCATCATCGGGACATTAATTTTTTTGACGATCACAGAATGGCCTGATACAGAAAGGGCGACATCCTTGGCCTGGACCGATTGCTCCTCAAGAAGTTCCTTGATCACATCAACAACCTGTCCCGAATCCATAACGGTCCCATCAACAATCAATTCAGGATCAAGCGCCTTCACACCAAACTTTTGGAGTTGATAGCCCTGAGCCAGTTTTTTGAGTTGAACCAACTTGATCGCGCCCGACCCAATGTCGAGTGCAACAATCTCTTTTTTTCGAGAAAATGAAAAACCGAACCCCATCGACCCCACCCTTTACCTTTGATGACGAATGAAGTAATCATCTGCCCATGACAGGCACTAGACCTTACTCGTATGACCAGACCTGCCGGAGATGATTTTCTTTATTTCTTTAATATTCCGATCAGAGTAGAGCCGCCAATTCCTCCAATCCCGTCCCACGTCAGAAATAAGCCCTTCATCTTCCCAACGGAACAGGGTCGCCCGCGAGATATCGAATAAATCGCAGATATCTTTTGTCTTATACTGTATCTTTTCTTTGCGTGCCATTCAGGAAGATTCCACTCAAAGTTAAGGGATAGACTCTCTACATTCTACCGATATTGTCCATGCGGGCACGATCTAGCCACACAAAAGGCCTACCCAATAACCACCAATCAGACCAAATGAAGGAGAAAGCCATCACAAAAAAAGGACACAAAATGATGCTTACTCCTTTCAGGGATCTAATGATAGTAAGTATACTTAGTATTTATATTTTGTCAAGGATAGAGAAGACATTTTCTATAGTACTCCGGTGAAGGTATTCTGATTGCCGAGCGAGCACTATATGTTGTGGCAGTCTGTTCTAGTGGAAGAATGCTGGAAGGGGCGTAACCCCAACTTCGTAACTATTCAGCATGCCGAGATAAGCCTTCAGGACGAGGTGCGAGGAGCACCAAACAGCAAGGTATGGTTTATACGTGAGGATTCGAACACCACAGCAACGCCACCAGGGAGAGATGGTCTCGCGAAGCCAAAAATGGGTGTGCTGAGATAGCTTCTAAAATGCTTGCTTCCTGGTTCCTGGCGAAGCTGCGGGACTCAGCTTTCTCATGGCGAGGCCGATCGTCGCCTCAAAGCTTTCTCCTAGGTACAATTCGGCATCGACCTTGATTCCTTTCTCCCCATTTTCAAGCCCGACAATCTTTGCTCCTCTGACAAATGCGGAAATTTTCTTGCGTATTTTTTCGTCTTTCTCAGCCCAATCCCTTACACGCTTTCCGACGCCTGTATGCAAGCTCATGATTTGAGACTCTATCTTCGCATAGACATCTATCTTGGCATGCTGGATCGCACGAATTCTCTTTAATGTCGTCCACTCTCCTTCGATCAGCCCATTGCCGCTCGCCTGGATCGTCACATCCGACCAATCCGCGCGGGCTTGTTCTTCCGGCACAGTCTGGCATGAAAGAGCAAGAAAGAGAGGGATCAATATTAATATCGTTCGTCTCAAGAGGAGGAGGTTCACTGTCCGGACCAACGTGTAATCATCTGATTTTCTATCTTAAGGGCATCAAGGACCCGACCGACAACGAATTGCACCATGTCATCGATCGACTTCGGGCGATGGTAAAAAGCCGGCATCGCCGGCATCAGGGTCGCCCCCATGTCTGCCAATATGAGCATATTCTTCAGGTGAATTCGGCTCAAGGGTGTCTCTCTCGGGATCAGGATCAGGGGGCGTTTTTCCTTCAAAGTCACATCTGCCGCACGCTCAACAAGCGTTGAAGAGATCCCATGGGCAATCGCCGCCAGGGCTTTCATCGAACAGGGGGCGACCACCATCCCCTCTGTCGGAACAGAACCACTTGCAATGGGCGCCGTCATGTCCCGCTCATCACAACAGACCAGGTCATAATCTCCGTATCTCTTATCCAGAATATTGGATGTCTCCTGGAAATTCGCTCCCCAATCGAGCCCCATCTCACCCTTGATAATCAGCCTTGCCTCATGCGTCAGCGTTAAGTAGACCTTGTGCTTCGCCCTCAAAAGAAAGTCTAAGAGCGTGACACCGTACACCGCGCCGCTCGCACCTGAAATCGCAATCACATAGCTTTTCATAAGGAACCTCTGATTAAGTCTGGGTTAAGTTTTTCAGGAGAAAAAATGTTTCGATTCAAGGCGAAAATTGCAGAGAATAGCCGGCTGTTTGGAATAACCACAGCCCCAAAGGGGCGAATTTTTCGACCCGAAAGGCAGGAAGACCTTTTATCGTTATTCACTCGCTAACCCAGTACGCTCGCTATGTGTGTTCAAGATTTACAACGCTGAAGCGGGGCATTTTAGCCCTGAAAAAATAATTCATGATTTATATCAGAGGTTCCATAAGGCTTTCACTGGGCTTGTCCAATATCACGATGGCGACAATGGACCTTGAGTCCCGTCTCCTGGAGATGCGCTCTCAACAGACGAACCATCGCCACAGAACGATGCCTCCCTCCCGTACAGCCCACCCCGACGGTCAAATAACTTTTCCCCTCCTTCTTGTACAGAGGAAGGAGGAAGTCAAGGAAGTCATACAGCTTTTTCAGGAAGAGCTTCGCCTCCGGAAGATCAAGGATATATTTTTGAACAAGCGGGTTTTCTCCCGTAAGCGGTTTTAAGGCCTCCTGAAAGTGGGGATTGCTTAAAAATCGGACATCAAAAAGGAGATCCAGGTCGCTCGGGATTCCATACTTAAATCCGAAAGAGATCAGGGATAAGCGCATTCGATGTTCCGCCTGATCCCCAAAGTACGTCTGAGTCAGCACGCCTTCCAGTTGGTGCACATAATAGTCCGAGGTCTCCAGGATCCGATCCGCACGTTTCCTGAGCCCGCCCAGCTTTTCACGCTCAAGCTTGATCCCATCGAGAGCAGTCCCTTCTCCCGCAAGCGGATGGGGTCTTCTCGTTTCCGAAAAACGGCGAAGCAATACCTCATCTCTCGCCTCAAGAAACAAAAGCTCGGCTTGATATCCGGCGTCCCTCAGTTCATCAAAGACCTTTAAGAAATCTGAAAGAAAATCTCGTCCGCGTATATCAACACCGACGGCGGCCTTGACAATACCCTCTCTGGACTGCCTGCATAGCTCAATAAATTTCAGGAGGAACTGAGGGGGAAGATTATCAATGCAAAAGAAGTCGAGGTCTTCCAGATACTTAATGACAGAACTTTTACCGGACCCGGACAACCCGCTGACCACCACGAGGCGAATGCTCTTCTTCTCCACCGTCATGCAGTACCCCGCACGACCGCCGGCAATCCGGCCTCAGCAAAAGTCATCGATCGAACCTTAATCTTCCTGGTCTTCCCCGAAATCATTTCGAGCGGCGGAATCTTCTCCAACAAAGTTATCCTGCTGGACCCGATGGTTGCAAAGTTTTTCTTTATGCTTCTTGAGCTGCCTTTCCACTTTTGCCATCGCCTTGTCCACCGATGCATACATGGCATCTGTTTCTTCTTCAGACTGGAGGATAGAACCATTGACCTTCAACAGAACCTCGGCAAGATGCCGATACTTTTCCACCTTGAGAGTAAAGATAATTTGGGTCGCCTTTGATGTGTATTTTTCAATTTTTTTGGCCCGATTTTCAACATAACTGCGTAACGCGGGCGTCACCTCTAAATGTCTTCCGGTAATCAATACGTCCATGGGTCCTCCTTAGACATAAGATTGATACACATTTTCCCCTTGGATTATGAGCCTGTCGGCAAAATTACAACTCTATTTCTCAGACAGACTCCCTAGAACAGTTTTTTGCGACGGCTTGCAGGGGGAATCTTCAAACTCGCACGATACTTTGTCACTGTTCTTCTTGCAATCTCTATCCCATCCTTCTCCAGACATCTTAAAATGTCCTGATCCTTCAGGGGATGCGCCGAATCTTCTTCCATCACCATTTTTCTGATTTTCTCATGCACCACCACCGAGGAAAGGCTGTCAGAACCATTACCGCTACGCGGCAAGCTACCGTTAAAAAAGAACTTTAATTCGTAGAGCCCCTGAGGGGTGAACATGTATTTATTTGTCGTGACACGGCTGACGGTGGACTCATGCATCGAGATATCATCAGCAACCTGTTTCAATATCAAGGGCTTTAAAAAATTAACCCCCTTCTCTAAAAAAACATCCTGAAATCTCACAATACTTTCTGCCACAAGTCGCATTGTCCGATTCCGCTGCTCGATACTGCGAACCAGCCAGAGGGCAGACTTAAACTTTTCCTCCAGATAGCTCTTTGTCGTCTCCGCAACCTGATCTTTGGATCGAAGCAAGGCCCGATAGTACGGACTGATTTTCAATTTAGGCAGCCCATCATCATTCATCACGACAACATATCTTCCATCTCGTTTTACAACATGGATATCGGGAACAATGTAGTGATTTTCTTCAGAATAAAAGGGGCGCCCCGGCTTTGGCTCCAGACCTTCTATCACCTTACACGCATCGACCACCTCCCGCAGAGGCACATTACATTCCTTGGCAATATGAGGGTAGCGTTTCTTCTCTATATCTCCCAGATAGTCCGTCACAATAACGTCAGGAAGCGTCCCGGTAAGCCGGAGCTGCCGGAGCTGAATAAGAAGACATTCCCGTAAATCTCTTGCACCAACACCGGCCGGGTCAAAATCCTGAACAACCCTTAAGACCTTCTCTACAGATTTCGGGGTACTTTCGAAGGAAACCGCAATCTCTTCAGGCGATGACCTTAAGTAACCGTTATCATCGATATCTCCGATGAGAAGCGTGCCGATCTCTTTTTCTTTGACAGAAAGGGCGGAGAAACCCAGTTGCCATAAGAGATGATCGACAAGAGAGGTTGATTTTGCAAGGGTCTGTTCAAGAGAAGGCCCTTCCTCAGGAAGGCCCCCTGAAGTACTCCCTCCCTCACTACGGCCTTCATCTAAATAATATTCCTCCCATTTCAGGTCAAACTCTTCCTTGACCTCGGGGACCTCTGGACGATCATCTGTTTTTGCTTCGTCCTCTCCCTCCGATTCTGCAGAATCGGCGTCTTCAGTATTACCGACAATATCTTCCAGGACGGGATTCTCCATTATTTCCTGCTGGATGGTTTGCTCAAGCTCCATTCTCGACAACTGAAGCAGCTTAATGGCCTGCTGAAGCTGGGGCGTCATCACCAGCTTCTGCGCCAACTTCATGTCCAGTCTCAGACCCACTCCACCATCAGGCCAAGCCACGGTCAAACCCTCTCAAAAATTAATGGAAGCTCTGAATAAGTCATGAATTCTTTTTTCATGGCAAAAATGTCCCGCGTCTGCGTTACAAATCTTGAACACGCATAGCGAGCGCACAGGGTTAGCAAGCGATAAAGATTAAAGAGTCCTTCTTCCTTTTGGGTCGAAGAATCCTCGCCTCTCGGAGGCGTGGTTCTTCCAAATAGCACGCTATTCTCTGCGATTTGTGCCTTGAATCGAAACATTTTATCTCCTGAAAACTCAAGCCAGACTTAATCAGGGCTTCCTATAGCGCCGGCTTTTTGTTCTTGCCAGCTAAATCGATCCCCTAAATAAAGCGATTTTGCCTCCGGGCTGTTGGCAATCTCCCGAGACGTTCCTGATATTAATATTTTTCCGTTATGAATGATGTAAGCACGATCCGTAATATCGAGCGTCTCCTGAACATTATGGTCTGTAATCAAGACCCCGATCCCTTTCTTTTTCAGGTGAAAAATGATCTTCTGAATCTCAATGATCACAATTGGATCAATCCCCGCAAAGGGCTCGTCCAAGAGGATAAACTGGGGAGAAAGGACCAGGGCACGCGTAATTTCAAGCCGCCGGCGCTCACCACCTGAAAGGGTATAGGCCTTGTTTTTTGCAAGGTGTGCAATATTAAGCTCCCCCAAAAGCTCCTGAAGTCGTTCATCACACTCCGATGAATTGAGTCCCATGGATTCCAGGACAACCCGAATATTTTCTTCAACGCTTAACTTCCTGAAGATGGACGGCTCCTGGGGAAGGTAGCTCACTCCCGAGCGCGCACGGAGATACATCGGCATCTCGGTAATGCGCTCTCCGTTCAGGAAAATCTCCCCGCGACTCGGCGGGGTCAGCCCGACGATCATGTAAAATGTGGTGGTTTTTCCGGCCCCATTCGGCCCCAGCAAACCCACAACCTCTCCCGGACCGACTGAGATACTGACCTGATCGACAACCTTCCGGTCCTGATACTTCTTTTCGAGTCCGCGTGCTTCTAACATTCCGCTTCACAATTAGGTGGAAATAATGACTACGGTCATTTTGGTTTCAAACCCAAGCCTCCCGACTCAGAGCGAATGACAAGTTCACTCTCCGAAACCAGGGTCCGGTTCTCCGCCAGTAAAAAAGTGATCGTTTCTCCCTTAACGTGAAAATCCTTCTCCCACGCTTCGGGATGACCCGTCAAGGTGATTCTTTCCCTCTCTTTATCATAATGACCTTTTTCGGCCTTAGCCCGTCGATCCCCTTGCTCTATGTACACCTCTCCGGAAACGACAATACCGGAAATCTCTTTCCCTCCCTGAGAAGCCCCCTCTAAAAACAGGGATGACGAGGGCTTCGAAGATCTCCCCGCCTCTTTTTCTCTTAAGAAAACCTCTGCCAGATCCGCCTTAATCCTTAAATCCCCCCGCTTGATTAAAACATCACCTTCGAAGGTGATCTTGTTTTCCAGGCCCTGTACAACCATCTTCCTCGCAGTAATAGAGACAGGATCCCTTCTCCCGGCGGTCCCGAACCCGTCTTCCACCGCCAGAACCTCAATCCGTCCCAGAACCAGAAGAAGTAAGGGGAGAGAAAGCAAGAGACACTTCTTAAAAAAGGACCGCTTTAACGTCACCAGATACAACAAGTTCCTGCCTATCAAGTAACCACCTCAACCCTGACCCTTCAACTTCAACATGAGGGCCTGAGAGGGTGGCAAATCCATCTGTTGTAAGCGCTCTTGATCCATTGGTCCATTTCAGGCCCGAGGTCTTTATGACATAGCCATTTCCTAAAACAATCTTCATAAGCGCTGTCTTTTGCCTAAGAGTAAAGTCTTTCTTCGCTGTGTCAATAATTCCCTCATCCCCTTCTAACTCCAATGGCAACCCATTCCGGGTTTGAATGGTCACTGAAACATTCCTCAGGATGGCCTTCTGCCCCTCTTGAAACATTTCCGCATGCTCCGCCCGCAGCTCCCACTCCGGCTTTCCCCTATGCGTCTGAACAAAAGAAAAGCGACTGATTCTGACATCTGCCTTTCCGCCGCCAGATTCAAAAACAGCAGTCACATTCCTTTTTTTAAGACCCGAGAACAAAGAAAAAGACAAAAAGATGAGGAGCCCCATCATAAGAAATAACAGGAATTGTTTTGGGTAAATTTTCAGGGACGACATAGCACAAAGATATCATAAATTGAAAAACGAGTAAAGCCGATGGGGACGGAAACTCTTGTCGGAACCCATCTTTTTTGGGAGAGGATATGGGCAATTTTTGGAGGCGGCGAGCGGAATCGAACCGCTGAATGACAGTTTTGCAGACTGCTCCCTTAGCCACTTGGGTACGCCGCCATTGAGGGGTACAATCTAGCAGATTTGATTCTCCAGTGCAATCAGAGATTCCATCAGGACTCACGAATTGCACTTGGACTTGCGATCTTCATCATTTTGATTTACGATAGCCCCCGGTGAAGATTCTCTTCAAACCCATCGAGCCCTTAAAACCTCCTGGAGCAGTGTGGATATGCCGAAAGAGCAACCTCAGAGGAAGACGACAAAAAAAGAGATCCGGGTCGGGATTATCGGCGGGAGCACCAGCGATTTCCCTGTCTTGGAAAAAGCGGTTGCAGCCCTGGATTCTCTCGGTATCGGCAACGAGTTGCGCGTCGTTTCGGCACATCGGACGCCTGATCAGATGTTCGAATATGCCGAAAGTGCGGATCGCAGGGGCCTGGAAGTCATCATTGCCGGTGCTGGAGGCGCCGCCCATCTTCCTGGGATGATTGCGGCCAAAACCCTGCTGCCTGTAATCGGCGTTCCCATCCCGACGGAACACCTTCGTGGACTTGATTCGCTCCTCTCCATTGTCCAAATGCCTCGCGGGGTCCCGGTTGCAACCGTGGCGATCGGAGGGGCCGAGAATGCCGCCCTCCTGGCGGCAGAAATTCTCGCCCTGAAATACCGTCCTGTTCGTAAAAAACTCATCGCATTTCGGAAAAAACAGACCCGTACTGTTCTGAAGGGACAGTAATGATGGCTGTCCAACCTCGCAAGCTTGGCATCCTGGGCGGAGGACAGCTGGGGATGTTCTTTGTCCTCGCCGCCCGGCAACTCGGTTTTCGCGTCACCGTCTGGGACCCGAATCCGGATGCCCCTGCGGGGGCCGTGGCCGACACCTTTATCTCAGCACCTTTTGAAGGTGAGTCCAGGGCATGTCAGACCTTTCTCAAAGAGAGCGAAGCGGTTACCTATGAATGGGAGAATGTCCCGGTGTCCCTTGTTGAAACCCTGGAGAGAACCTGTCCGGTAAGACCGGGGAGCCGGATACTCCGCCTCCTTCAGAACAGAATTCTCGAGAAACGTTTTCTTGTAGAACATAAATTTCCCGTGACCCCTTTCCGGGTGCTTGAAACTCCAGGAGAGTTGAATCGCGTGTTCAGCGATTTTACTCTTCCCGCCATCTGCAAAACGGCCACAGCAGGTTATGACGGACATGGGCAATGGCGGCTCAAGAACCGGGAGGATATTCACGCGCTTCGGGAGGCGCTTCAGCCCCGGGGTGCAGGATGGATCATTGAAAAATGGGCACCGCTTATCAAAGAGCTCTCCGTCATCATCGCGCGAAATGAGGAAGGGAATTTAAAGGCCTATCCTGTCACCGAAAACCGGCATGAAGACGGCATTCTCAGGCTTTGCCAAATTCCCGCAGATGTTGGCCCAGACATCACACGTAAAGCTGTCTCCCTCGCGGCGGAAGTCATTGCCGCCCTCGAAGGGGTTGGCGTATTCTGTGTTGAGTTTTTTCTCATGGAAAACGGAGAACTGCTCATCAACGAGATTGCCCCGCGTCCGCATAATTCGGGGCATTACAGCATGAATGTTGCCACTGTCTCCCAGTTTGAACATCAGGTACGTATCCTTTGCGGCCTGCCCCTTCTTGAGGTTCAGCTCCTCTCGCCAGCCGTCATGGTGAATATCCTCGGGCCTGAAGTGAGCGCAGCGGAATCCCCGGAACAACTCAAGCGCCTCCTGTCGATCCCCGGAGCCCGGCTCTACCACTATCGCAAACAGGGCATCAAAACAGGAAGAAAAATGGGCCATGTCACCCTGGCCCATCCGGATCCACACCAGGCCCTGGAACGCGCCAACAAGGTCCGCGCGCTGCTGGACCGAGCCGCATCCAATACTCCTTAAGGAAGCTCTGATTAAGTCTGGGTTGGGTTTTTCAGGAGATAAAATGCTTTGATTCAAGGCGCAAATCGCAGAGGATGGTTCTCGCGAAGCCATAGCCCGCTATTGTCAAGATTTGTAACGCAGAAGCAGGACATTTTTGCCCTGAAAAAATAATTCATGACTTATTCAGAGCTCCCTTACAACCCACCCACAAGATACGACTTCAACTCGGTTTAATCTGTGCGGCTGTGCTACCATGGACAAAGCCAGATAGCGATCCTTCTCTTCATAATACGGTTGAAGTCATGCGGACAACACATCAGACTTTGCTAAACGGGACTCTTCTATATTGGATCTTCGTTGTAGTCTGCATCGCGGGGACAGGTAGGGTTGGGCTTTCTACTGCCTGGGCCTTTCAGTTCATCAGCCCATCAAACGGGGAGGTCGTGGAAGCGGGCAGGCGTTTAGAGATTCGCGTCGATCCGGGGGAAGACGCTCCTTTGTTTGGCATTCTCTTCATGGCCTCCAGAGGCATCTCGCCCCCAAAGCTGGACTCGACGCCCCCTTATGTATGGTCGATTCAGATCCCAAAATCGTATGTCGGAAACCTTACACTCTGGGCAGTGGCCCGGCGATATACCCCTGTCCCAAATCCCCCGCGTGCGACGGTCACGATCAAGGTGGTTCGCCCCATCATCCACGCCACCCTGCCGGAGTCCACGGCCTCTTGGACAATAGAGGAACAGACCATCGATCCTATTCTTCTTCGTCCTGATAGGGGTGAACAAAAATAAATCGATAGGCAAAAAAGATAATGATGATGGTCAACACAACGATGTAGGTCGAGAATGTCCAGAAAGGCACAGCACGGCCAGAAAAAAAATGTCTTCCAAGATAAAGGAACCCGGCCCCTCCCCCGAGACACACCACGATGACAAGGCTAAAGATAGCTTTCTTTTTCTGATCGCTCATTCCTATTCTCCTTCAAAACTTTTACGGATTATTCCATAAAAACCCTTTTATTTTCAAGTCTAAACTCAAGGTCCCCCTTACTTACTCATTCTTCATTGCGACGGAAAGGACCATTTTGTTTTATACTGATGTTTTTTATCGAAATAGTTGACTTTTCAAGGAGATGGAATATAGTTAGCTGTTTGTTTTTTAATTGAGTAGAAATTGGCCTGACTCATTACGAAGTGGATTTCGGCTCATAAATATGATCAGGGCTCATCACCTGAATTTATCTCAAAATTTATAGGACGTCCCGGAGGTCGATGAAAACCGCGTTAATCAAATGGATTGAATTCGTTGTCGGCGTGGCACAAGAAGCGGGAACACTGAAAGCCGCCAACGGTCTAACAATTCCCCTCGAAGCCCCCAAAAAAGTGGGTCATGGTGATTTCGCGACGACGCTCCCCCTGCTCCTGGCCAAAACGGAAGGACGTCCCCCGAGAGACATCGCGACACAACTCGCAAAACAACTGAATGATCCGGCCCTGAGAAATGCGTTTGAAGTGGCGAATCGACTGGACGGCGGTTCACCACTTCCTTCCATCGAAAAAATTGAGGTCGCCGGACCGGGATATATTAATTTCTTTATGACCAAGGCGTCCTGGCATCAGGAACTCATCAATATCCTTCAAGAGGATAAAAACTATGGCCGGGCGTCGGAGGGAACAGGAAAGCGGATTCAGATCGAATTTGTCAGCGCCAATCCGACCGGACCGCTTCACGTCGCGCACGGACGGGCCGCGGCGCTTGGAGACGCGCTTGCCCGGCTTCTAGAATCAGTTGGATACCAAGTCGACCGGGAATATTATATTAATGACGTCGGCGGACAGATGCGCCTCTTGGGCGAATCCACCTACCTGCGTTACCGCGCGCTGTTTGGACAGGAGATCGATCTCCCTGAGGAGGGGTACAAGGGGGAGTACATCATCGATATTGCCAGGGCAGTGAGGGAAGAAGAAAGTGACCGCTACATGTACGGCCCTGCGGAAACACATCTTCCCTTCTTCACCCGATACAGCTATGAGAAAATCCTGGCTTGGATCCGTCGAGACCTGCATACCTTCCGGGTTCATTTCAACTCCTGGACACCGGAGGCAGAGATTCATCGGGATAAAAAGATTGATGCGGTCTTCGAGCTCTTAAGATCCAAAAAGGTCCTCTTCGAGGAAGAGGGGGCCCTCTGGGTAAAAACAAGCCGTTACGGGGACGACAAGGACCGCGTCGTGAGGCGGAGCAACGGTGTGATGACCTATTTTGCCTCAGACATCGCCTATCATCGGGAAAAGTTCGAGCGGGGATACGATCGCCTGATTAATATCTGGGGGGCGGACCATCATGGATACATCGGACGCATCAAGGCCGTGGTCGAGGCCATGGGATATGCCCCCGACCGGCTCCAGATCCTGATCCACCAGTTGGTGAATCTGTTGCGGGATGGCCGGAAGATCAAGATGTCCAAACGGTCAGGTGAGTTTGTTACGCTCAGAGACGTGATGGATGAGGTCGGCGTCGACGCAACCCGTTTCTTTTTCTTGATGCGTCGTTCCGATACCTCTCTCGATTTTGATCTGGAGCTGGCCAAGAAAGCCACGAATGAAAACCCTGTTTTTTATGTACAATATGCCCATGCCCGCCTCTGCAGCATCGAAAGAGTGGCAAAAGACCGGGGCTGGGATGTTGAAGATGCGGTGCGCGGGATTACCGTGGAAGATCTGTCCCCGCTCACCCTGCCCGAAGAACAGGCGCTGATCAGGCAGGCCGCGCGCTACCCGGACCTCGTCCTCTCCGCAGCAGAGGCCCTGGAACCCCACCGGATTACCTTCTATCTGCAGGAACTGGCGGGATTGCTCCATCGGTTTTATTTTGGGCAGCGTGTTATTACGGAAGACGCGGCCCTGACGAAGGCCCGGCTGGTCCTGATGCGCACGATCAAGATCGTCCTTCAAAATGGACTCGACCTGCTCGGCATCACCGCTCCGGAGCAGATGTGAGGGGTTTACCAAAACCGACCCGGATCAAAACTGAATATTCTGCAAGAGACGCGGGGCATTTTAAAATCGTCCATTCGTCAAAAACCTCTTTCGCCCGCAGCGGGGTCATCAGGACAGACCACGGTGAAATCGAGACACCGGCTTTTATGCCCGTCGGAACGGCCGGGACGGTGAAAGGGATGAGCCCTGAAGATCTCACAGGTCTCGGGGCTCAGGTCATCCTCTGCAACGCCTATCATCTCTATTTAAGACCAGGGGACGGTTTTATTGAAAAACGGAAGGGATTGCACTCCTTTATCTCCTGGGACAAACCGATACTAACCGACAGCGGCGGCTACCAGATTTTCAGCCTGACCGGCCTCGCACGTGTGACAGAGGAGGGAGTTACTTTTCAGTCCCATCTCGATGGCTCACGACATTTCATCTCCCCTGAAAGAGCCATAGAGATCGAATCCAATATCGGCGCCGACATTATCATGGCCTTTGATGAGTGCCTTCCTTATCCTTCCGATTACGAGAAGACCCGTCTCTCACTCGACAGAACACTTCGCTGGGCCGGACGCTGCAAAGAAGCCCATTCTCGTAAAGATCAATTTCTATATGGAATTATCCAGGGCGGATTCTATAACGATCTCCGGGAAAAAGGTGTGGAGGGTCTTCTTGAGATGGACTTCGATGGCCTAGCCGTCGGTGGACTCTCTGTCGGGGAGCCGCAAGAAAAAATGCTGGAGGTTCTGGAAAAGGTCATCCCAATCATCCCGGACCATAAGCCAAGATACCTGATGGGCGTCGGAAGGCCGGAGGATCTGGTCGAGGGGGTCCAGCGGGGCGTCGATATCTTTGACTGCGTCCTCCCGACCCGCCACGCAAGGACCGGAGCGCTCTTTACCCATGGGGGCGAAATCCACATCAAGAACGCGCGGTACAAAGAGGATGACCGGCCACTTGACCCGGACTGCGGGTGTTACACCTGCCGCCATTTTTCGAGGGCCTATTTGCGCCATCTCTTCATGGCAAAAGAACTTTTAGCAATCCGCTTGAACTCCCTACACAATTTATATTATTATCTAGGGTTGTTAAAAGGGCTCCGCCAAGCGATCGAGAAAGATTCTCTGGAGGATTTCTGTCGTAAATTCTACCAAAGGCGTCAGTCCACCCAGGAATAGTATTGAATCAACGGAGGCGGATCGATAACGTAGGATAACAATCCAGCATAAATAGATAAGCCTTCAAGGCAAGACGCGAGGAGCGTCGCTATGGAGGATTAGATGGGTTGCTGAATCGTTACATGAGGAGGTTACATTTTGGAATGGCTTGAAGCAACGGCATGGGCCCAAACAGGAGGCAGTGCCAGCGGATCGTCGGGAAGCGGCCCTGCGCAGATTCTCGGGTTTGTCCCTTTTATTCTTATTTTCATCCTTTTTTATTTTCTGCTCGTCATGCCCCAACAAAAGCGCGCCAGGAAACAAAAAGAGATGATCGAGGCCTTAAAAAAGGGAGAACGCGTCTCGACATCAGGAGGGATTATCGGGACGGTCACCAACCTCACCCCGAAGGTGGTCACACTTCAGGTGGCGGATGGCGTTCGCATCAAGGTTGTCCGAACCAATATTGAAGCCCTGGCGGACGGTTCTGAAAAGAAAGGGGAAAAGGGAAAATGAAACGAGAAGTCAAGGGGCGCTTTCTCATTATCCTCACAGCGATAATACTCTCCGTCCTGTTTCTCCTCCCCTCAACACCGCTTTATTCCATTCTACCCGATTGGTGGGGAACTATCTTCCCGGACAAGGGAATAACCCTCGGCCTTGATCTGCGGGGAGGAATGCACCTTATTTTGGAAGTCGAAGGGGAAAAGGCGGTCGAAAATGCAATTGAACGGAATATGGCATCGCTCAAAGATGCGCTGAAAGATGAAGAGATCACGATTTCCTCTATTCAACGGGAAGGAAGAGAAATCTCATTCTCCTTCGATTCCGGGGACAATGAAAAGATCACCGAACTCCTGGACGACAAATATGCAAGCCTAGTGACCAGCCGGGAGGAAAGTGGGGAAAAAGTCCTGACCTTCCGAAAATCAGAGGAGAAAAGAATCCTCGATATGGCGACACTCCAGGCCTTAGAGACCATTCGGAATCGAATCGACGAATTCGGGGTCACGGAGCCGCTGATTCAACAACAGGGGGCCAACCAGATCCTGATCCAGCTTCCCGGGGTCAAGGAACCCGAACGGGCCATTGAATTGATCGGAAAAACGGCCCAACTCGAGTTTAAACTCATCAATGAGACCTCTGCTCTCCTGAATCAATTTCCCTCCCGGCTCAATCCGGAGGAGGCAGAACAATTCTTCGACGAATTTAAAGATAAAATTGACCCGGAAGACGAGATCCTTTTTGGACGGAATGTCGATAAAGATACCGGCGATGTTACAAAAACGCCCTACCTTGTCAAGAAACAGGCGGTCCTTGCGGGAGATCTTCTTACCGATGCTCGTGTCTCCTTTGGGGAGTTTAATGACCCCTACGTATCCATCACGTTTGATCCGCTGGGTTCCAAACTCTTTGAGAAGGTGACCGACGAAAACAGGAGAAGACGTCTCGCCATTGTTCTGGACAAATCCGTGAAATCGGCACCGCGCATCCAGGAGAAGATCAGCGGGGGCCAGGCCCAGATCACAGGGACCTTTACGACACAGGAGGCCAATGATCTCGCTATTTTCCTGCGGGCGGGCGCGCTGCCCGCCCCGGTCAGGATCATCCAGAATGTCACGGTCGGGCCGTCCCTGGGAAAAGACTCTATTCAGAAGGGGCTCATCGCGGGCCTGTTTGGGTCCTTGATGGTGGTTATTTTTATGGTGGTTTATTATCGGCTCTCCGGCTTGCTTGCCGATATTGCGATGGCCCTCAATTTGATTCTGTTGTTTGGCGCTTTGGCCGCATTGAACGCAACTTTGACCTTACCCGGCATTGCCGGGATTATTTTAACCGCTGGCCTGGCTGTAGATGCAAATGTCTTGATTCTGGAACGCATCCGGGAAGAATTGCGTGCGGGGCGGCCCGTTCGTCTTGCAATTGATGCCGGGTACAGCAAAGCCTTTTCATCTATTTTTGATTCCAATGTCACAACGCTCATTACTGGCTTTGCTCTTTTTATGTTTGGAACCGGTCCGATCAAGGGCTTTGCGGTCACACTCTCTCTCGGGGTGATGATTAATCTCTTTACCTCTCTGGTTGGCACAAAGGTGGTGTACGACCTCATCAATGGCCGAAAACGCCTGGAACATTTGAGTATTTAATCACGAAAGGAATCCTAGGATAAGCATATGCGAGAGTTCTTTAAAAATACAGACATCAATTTTCTCGGGAAGCGTCAGAGCTTCTATCTCTTGTCCATCATCCTCCTATCCATTGGCCTGATCGCCCTGGTGCAGATCTCACGCGGCAAAGGGAATTTAGGGATCGATTTCGCCGGGGGTGCCGCCGTTCAGCTTAAATTTGAACAGCCGATCTCGATTAATGAAGCGAGAAGGGCCCTGAGAGACGGGGGGCTTCCGGGAACCGAACTCCAGGAAATCACACGGGAGAACAAGTTGATCATCCGAATCAAGAAAAAGGATATTGTCCAGAAAAATATCAGAGGGCAGATAAAATCGATCATTTCAAAGTCCTTTTCCGGAAATTCATTCATTATTGAAAGCAGCACGGAGATCGGACCCACCATAGGGAAAAAGCTTCAGAGAGATGCCCTTTGGGCGATCGCAATTTCCCTCATCGGCATCGTCTCTTTCATTGCATACCGGTTTCAATTTCAGTTTGGCATTGCAGCGGCCATTGCGGCCTTTCATGACGTCCTCGTCGTATTGGGAACTTTCTTCCTTTTGGATAAAGAGATCACCCTCCTCACGGTGACGGCCCTCTTGACCATTGCAGGTTATTCACTCAATGATACGGTTGTTATTTTTGACCGAATCCGCGAGAACCTCAAGGCCCGAAAAAAAGAATCTTTCGAACAAACGATCAATAAGACGATTAACGATGTTCTTTCCCGGACGTTTATCACCAGCGTGACAACCTTTCTGGCGGTTGCCGCGCTCTACCTTTTCGGAGGGGAAGTCATTCATGATTTTGCCCTCGCTGTCCTGATCGGGGTGGTCGTCGGAACCTATTCTTCCTGGTTCATTGCCAGTTCTCTCCTCGTGACCTGGAGGCAACGAAGCCAAGAATCCAGGGTTCTAAAAAGGGCATAAAATGACAGAAGATTTCTTTACGCCAACCGGCTCCCTTCAGGACATACGATTTCCAAAAACACTTCAGACCATCTGGCAAAATGAAAAAACCGGGGTACTTAATCTTTTCCGGAATGACCTCAATAAGTCGATTTATTTTAAAAATGGCGAGATCATCTTCGCGGTCTCCCTGTATCCGGATGACCGGCTTGGCGAGGTCCTGTTAAAAACCGGGAAAATCCGGTACAAGGAATACGAACGATCGGTTGAACTCCTGAAGAAGACAGGAAAGCGACAGGGAACCATTCTCGTGGAAGAAGGCTTCATTGAACCAAAAGATCTCTTTGAGGGCGTGATCTTACAGGCCAAGGAAATCATTCTGAGCCTCTTTACCTGGATCAATGGAGAATACAAGTTTACGGAAGGCCCTCTCCGAACACCATCATAGAAACCTCTGGAGATCTCCCACGGCTGTCCAAAAAGATACCACTCTCACCCGTCATGCAGGAACTGATTCAACTCGCAGACGGGAAACGGACTTTAGACCAAGCCCTCATCCCGTCAGAGATGAACTCACTGGAATCCACCCAATTTCTTTACTCTCTTCTGACAATCCAAATCCTCATCGCGGTAAAGCCCGGTTCTCCCGAAATGTCTTCTTCCTTAGGATAAAAACTATCACTCTTCAACATGCCTCTCTTTTGCTTCGCGAGACCCATCCCTTCCGGGCAAAACGTGAGGAAGGTCGAAGCGACCAAGAATACCTGTATTGCCTCTCAGTCCAGAAGGAACCTGAATGATGAAACAAACAGCCAATAAAATAAGTTGCCCGAATTGTGGCGAAGAGATTGATGTAAACGATATTTTATATCATCAGGTCGATGAAGCCCTCAAAAGGAAGTATCGGGAGGAATTGGCGAAAGAAAGAAACAACTATCAGAACCAACTCACTTCAATGAATGAGGAACGCCAAAAACTTGCGCAAGCAAGGGAGAAGCAGGATCTTATTGTCGCGGAAAAAATAAAACAGGGCATAAGGGCAGAGGAGAAGCGATTAAAAACAACAATCAAGGCGGACTTGGCCGAAGAACAATCACATCAACTGAAATCGCTGCACGAAGAGCTCAATGAAAAATCGTCCCAACTCAAGGAATTTAACAAAGCCAAGTCAGACATAGAACGATTGAAAAGAGAGAAAAATGAGCTCAAGGAGTCTATCGAAGCAGAATCAGAAAAACGCCTGAATGAAAAAATATCTGAAGAAAGAGATAAGATTATAAAAATTGAAGGAGAAAAATCTCTCTTAAAACTTGCTGAAAGAGAGAAGGTCATTCGCCAATTGAATGAGAAATTAAAAGCGGCCCAAAGACAAGCTGAGCAGGGTTCCATGCAGACACAGGGTGAAGTACAGGAGCTGGCCATTGAGGAATGGCTTGCTGGACAATTCCCTATGGACACGATAGAGGAAATAAAAAAAGGCGCAAGGGGCGCGGACTGTCTTCAACGAATCCATACAAGAACCCGGCAAAACTGTGGAACCATCTACTATGAAAGCAAACGGACGAAGGGTTTTCAGCCGGGCTGGATCGAGAAATTCAAAAAAGATATTCGCGAGAAAAATGCCGATATCGGCGTATTGGTGACCGAGTCGATGCCGACGGACATGGAAAGAATGGGGATTAAAGAAGGCATCTGGATTTGTACCTTTATGGAATTTAAAGGCCTCTGTGTCGCACTCCGAGAGTCGATTATTCGTGTGAGTCAGGCCATCGCAATCCAGGATAATAAGGGCGACAAGATGGGGATGCTTTACGACTTTCTGACCGGCAACGAATTCAGGCTCCAGATTGAAGCCATCGTTGAGGGCTTCAATCAACTGCAAACAGATCTGGAGTCAGAAAAAAGAGCGATGATGGGCATCTGGAAGAAAAGAGAAAAACAAATCCAAAAAGTCCTGCTCAACACAAACCACATGTACAATTCCGTAAAAGGAATCGCCGGGAATGCCATCCAATCCATCCCCCTGCTCGAACTCCCTGAAGCGGGGGAAGAAGAGACCAAACTCCTCTGAGATCTATTTCTAGAAAAATAATTATGCGATCCGAGGAGCAGGAAAAACGTAAAAATATGACTTGGACAGTGTACATCCTGGAATGTGCCGATGGGAAACTCTACACGGGCATCACGACGGACCTGTTGCGGAGAATCTCAGAACACGAAACGGGCAGAGGGGCGCGATTTACGAAGGGTCGCGGGCCATTCCGGCTTGTTTATAAAGAACCCTGTAAAAGTCGGTCGGCTGCGGCAAAAAGGGAATTGGAGATCAAGGCAAAGACGCGCACCGAGAAACTGGCCATGATTTTAGCTTGAGCCTTTGTCCCTCTTTCTTCTTAAGCCGACGGATATTCGTGTTTCGTGCTCTTCACTGTGACGACGGGGCAAGGGGATTCCCGGATCACCTGGTCCGCCTGACGGCCAATCATGATATGCGTAACGCCGGTTCTTCCGTGTGTTCCTATTACAATAAGGTCGGTCTTTCGTTTTTTGGCCGTCCGGATGATCTCGACAGACGGGACTCCGTCGACCAACTCCTTACTTCCTTTCAGACCCCGATCTTTCGCCCTTTGAACCAAGTCATTTAATAACGCGCTCGCATCATTTTTCTTGTAGATGCCATACTCGTTATGGAGGGGCGCCATCGGGTCTGAATGATCGGGCCATTCATCCACATATAGAAAAATCATACTTAACTTCATTTGTTCGCCCATTAAAAATGCGAAGTCGACCGCCTCGGTTGCTAACTCGGAAAAATCGGTTGGAACCAATATCGTTTGAATCGGCATGGTGATCACCTCCTTGTTGGAGTGGGCAATAATCTTTGGCAGCGATTGTTCTACCACTCAAGATTAACAAATCGCTAATTTCTTTTCCAGTCATCCTCCAAAAAAGAATACCCCTGATCGTTCGGGTCAAGCCCTTGCTTGTTCGGGTTTCATTTTTTCAAGTATATTGTTCACCCACTTCATTTTGTCTTTTTGGAGGGTTGGCAATGGATGGAAATACTTATTATCCGTTCCTGGCTTAAGAAGTCCGGCAAAATCCGACCTGTCGGGCATGCCTGATATCCGAGTTAAACACCTTTGAATAAGTGGGTCCAAGTCCGCGCTGACACCCCAGGCATAGACAATGGGTGCCTCCGGCTTTCTAAGCAACTTGCCTCTCAGTTCATCCCTTCTCTCACCTGAAAAAATAGAGTGGGCCTGGAATCCTGTACTTTCCTCGACTTTTCTATATCGCGTAATAAAATTTCCACTTTTAGGGTCTCTCATATCGGAAATATTTAATACCCTTACATGATCCCAGCCACAATAATGCATTACTCTCATGACTTGATACTGCGTGGTGTCTGGCCTTGTTGGCACAAGGGAGATGGCAAGCCGATTTATCCCCGCCTCAGAAATGGCGTTATTGATCGGTTCTAGGGGGATGGATGACCCCGGATTCATCATGATAAATATTGCATCGGGCGCTTGTTTTAATATTGAGTCTATCCCATTTTTTTTTCGTTTCTTTGTCACAATTTCAAGAACGCTTCTACAGTCAATCTTATCTCCTGATCTCAGGGTGACTGAGTAGAAGTGCCCGAAGATATCGAAATCTTTCTTGAGTATTCGTGCAGGTATGAATTCAATCATCTGTCAATCGTCCTATGCAACTATAGACAAGATTACCGGCCGTTATTTTTCTGAACGGCAAGGTATAAGTTCTCGACTTTTTTTCTGGCCCAGGGTGTCTTTCGCAGGAATTTCAGGCTGGACTTCAAGGACGGATCGCTGTTGAAACAGCGGATGTTGATCCGCTTGCCTAAGGCGCTCCATCCATAATGCGCAACCAAGCTATTCACGATCTGCTCCAGGGTAATGCCGTGGAGAGGGTTATTGGCTTGTGGCTCACTCATAAATTCGATGTTGTTATTCTTTTAGGTACATGTGGACGATACCCTTATTAAACCTTCTTTTCTTTTTTTGCTTTTCTTTTTTCCTTGAGTGTCATTTTAGGCTTCGTTTGTTTTTCTTTTTTACCTTTGTCTTTTTGTCCCATTTTTATTTCTCCTTCATCAAAAATTAAAAATCTCTTTGAACATACATAACAAGCGCAATCCTTGCCGCTATGAGGCGAGGTTCTTCAACACTATGCGCAGACACCCTTCGAACCTAAATCGGCACAGACCCAGATTAACACAAGGAATTTCAGATGAAAATATTTATTCGAATCGGCCAATATCATTCCTTTGCGAACTGCTCTACCCACATGGCGGTCGCGCCTGCTACGGCCATCGGCATCGCAAAGGAATTCAAAAAAGGAATCATCAGAAGCAGGAGGGTTGCACCGCCAAAACCCAGAACCATAAGCCGCTTCTCCTTAAGGATCGGCCATTGTTTTGAGAACAGTATCCCATGATTCCCCATCGGGTAGTCGGAATATTCCAGGGCCAGCATCCAGGCGCTGAACCCGATCCAGACAAAGGGAGCAAGAACATTGACCATGGGGATGAAGAAGAGGAGCAGGATCGGGATGGCTCGCGAGATGAAGTAGGTTGTTTTTCTGAATTCCGAGAGGAGAATGGGCCAAAGGTTGGCCATCATTCTCTTCCACCCCATTTCCTCCTTCGCGGGACCTCCTTTAAGATGAGCCTCCGCTGCTTCAGAAAGCAGACCATTAAAGGGTGCCCCAATAAAATGAACCAGATGAATAAAAGTGAAGAAAATCAGGATCGACGCGCTTACAGCAAACAGCGGCCAGAGAAACCATTCCAGCCAGTCGAGCCATGTCGGCAGCAACCATGTGATCAGACGGTCAAACTGTCCGGCCACAAACCAGATGATCAAGGAGAAGAGAGCGGCGTTGATCGCAAGCGGGATGAGTACATATCGGCGGAGCCCAGACTGCCGGATGAGAACCAAACCACGCAGCAGGTATTCTGCACCTCTCAAGGGATTATCTTTCATCAGAGGTCAATCGCTTCCCCAATTCTCAGGAAAATCAAGCGGGTCCCGGAGACCTCTCTTTGAAGACTCCGCCGGACGGCCTCGGAATAGATTAGGATCTGCTGACGATAGCCCTCTGCCGACTGCTTCATCTCTTCTTTTCTGACCCGGTCGGTTTTATAATCGGCGACATAAAGTTTCCCGTCCTTTTCATAGATTATATCGATCACCCCCTCTATGATCTGACCCTCCCATGAGATCAGGAAGGGAATCTCACGGCCCAGGATCTTTGCATGACGAATGGTTTCATATGGGCTTGATTTTAGGAAGACCTTGAAGATTTCTTCCAGATCGCGTCGAATCGCAAGGCGGTTTTGTTCAGAAACAGCCCCTAAACGATTGCGGAGAAAGGGGGTGAGTGCTTTTCGAAAAGATTCTGGATTGGACGAGAAGTCCCAGTCCTGAAGAAATCGATGCGCCAACTGCCCAACCCGCACCGCATCTCCAGGCAAGGACTTCCCTCTCTTTTCCGACACGCTCTCCGCCAAGGTCCTCTCGTTCTGCTTCCGTGAAGTCGGCGTGACAAAGATGGGCCGCTTGAGAGTTTCATCGTATCGCTGCATCCGTGCAGTCCATTGTTCCGCATAATCCTTCCAATCGACCTGGACGGGAGCACTGATTTCGCCTGACCGTGTTGCGTTTGCGGCCCTTGGCGCCAGTCCTGCTTTAACAATATGCGTGTCAATCCTTCCTTCGCCAACCGCAATGCTTTCCGAACCCTCTCCCGCGGTGAGATCTCCCATGGCCTCAGACAACATCATGAGGAAACTCCCGTTTTCACCCCGCCCGGTGGGCGCGCAGAAGATCATCAGGTGTTCACGGGCACGGGTCATGGCGACGTAGAGTACCCGTTTTTGTTCTTCGGCTTCACGGAGTCGCTCTTTCTCCGCAATGTAGATCCCGCACAGATCCCAGGTCTCCCCGACCTGAAGCCCGACCAGGTTGCTAAACCAGTCATGAAGGACCTTGATATGATCGCCTCTTCCCCGGTTTCCGGAGCTGTGACAACCCGCCAGAATCACAACAGGAAACTCCAGGCCCTTGGCCTTGTGTACGCTAAAAATTTTAACTGCATCAACAGCTTCCTCTGCCAGTGGGCTTTCTCCTTCTTCCTTCATCTCTGTGACCGATCGCTCCAGCTCGGCAATGACCTGTCTAAACGTCACCTTTCCGTCCTCCCCTAATCTTTCAGTCACCCGCCTGATCTTTTCGAGGTTTGCCACCGCCTGCTCCCCATGAAGGGATTGCGCCGCCAGAATCGTGATCGCCGTCTCTTCAAAAATACGGGCCACGGCCTCTCCGACAGGAAGCTTTTGAGTTGCATGATGCAGGCGATGAAGGCAGGCATAAAACTCTTTGACGATGGAACCGATTTTCCCCAATTCCGAAAATATCTCATCGATTTCTTTGGTTTCTAAGTGCACGCGATAGTCCAAAAGATTCTTCCGGCACAGCGCATAGATCTCGGCGTCACTGAAACCTCCCATCGCTGAACGGAGGACTCCAACCAGGGCGATGGTGTCGTCCGGGTTTGAAATTGCCCTCAGCAGGTTGATGGCATCGACGACCTCCTGGCATGCGAAGAAACGCTTCTCTCCTTCCACCACGTATCGGATACCCCTTCTTTTCAAGGGTTCCAGAACTTCATGGACATGGGTCAGGGTTCGCATCAGGATTGCCACATCCTTCCTCTGAACGGTTACCGGTTCCGCCTTCTTGTTAAAAAAGACGGCCTTGCCAAGGATCTCCTCGGAAAGCCAGCGGGCAATGGCCTCCCCCTCCAATCGCCTTGCCTGATCAGCATTCATCTTCTCATCTTCGCTTCGCACACAACGCAGCGCAACCGTTCTAAAGGGGTAGCGCGTTGATTCCGTCTGAGATTCTGCCTCCGTTCTCTCCGGTGGCCTTATCCCGACATAGGACGGCTGAAAACCTCTTTTCTGGACAATAAGCTGCCCAAATACGCCATTTACCACATTCAAAATCTTTGCATGGCTTCGGAAGTTCGTCGTCAACCTGAGGTGAATTCCGCCCTGGGCTTCGATGAGATCCTGAACAACGTGGAGATAGGCCTCGATATCGGCCCGCCGAAAGCCATAGATCGATTGTTTGGGGTCGCCCACGACAAAGATCTTCCCGACTTCAAGGGATACCTTCCGCCAGTCCTTAGATCTTCGTCCCGGCACTTCAGAGAGAAAGAGAAGAATCTCATACTGTACCGGGTCGGTATCCTGAAACTCATCGATCAGGATGGCCCGATACCGCCTCTTTAATTCTTCACGAACCGATGGACGATCACGGATCAGGTTTCTTGCCCTCACCAAGAGTCCATCAAAGGAGATCGCCCCGGTCTTGAGAAAACGATCTCGGAAGGGCGCGACAAAAGGGACAAGCAGTTCGTGGAGAAGAGACATCTGGTTTCGGTCAATCTGAAGAAGCCGACCGGCCACCCGATGCAATATTTTGGCCTGTTCAACGTCCTCTTCTTCCCAGCCCTTAACCGCCGATACGCTTTTCCCGGATGTGATGCATTCCTGCGCTTCTTTCAAGCGGCCAGGCCTGACCCTCTGATGAACCCGGACTTCTTGGATGATTTCTCCTGCCGCCCGCGTCATCACTTCAATGTTCCGCCCACCGGGGTGCCGTGTGCCCAAGTCAGTCGCAAACGTTTCAAGCTGCCTCAACCAGTCTTGTACGGTTGACAAGATTTTTTCCTGATGAAGAAGCACATCAAGACGTTTCAACGGGACAGTCTCTGAGCAGAGGGCCAAGGAAAGATCATGAATCTCTTCCAGAGAGAACCGTCCAAGCGCCTTCTTCCATTTCTCCTTTCGCAAAGAACGAAGGGACAATTCTCCCTCCAGCCAGTCGGCCCATTGCGCTTCAAAATATTTCTCAAGCGCCCCTTCTTCCCCCTCACAGAAACCGGGGTCTACCCCGGCCTCAAGTGGATACAAACGGAGGAGGGTCGCGGCGAAGCTGTGGATCGTCCCGATATTGCTTCGCTCCAGTTGGCGCAGGGCCTTCCTCGCCCTTTCATCAATCTCCTCCTTTGAGAGGTGGTAGCGATTAATCAGGTCATGAACCTGTCTTCGTATTTTTTTCTCGATTTCATCGGCGGGTTCAGAATCTAATTTCAGATCGATGTACGATTCAATCTCTTCTCTGAGGCGTATCTTCATCTCGTTGGCCGCCTTGTTCGTAAAGGTCAAGGCAACCACCTCTGTGATCTTGACCGGATCCGGTTCCCGCATCAGGAGATGGACGAGGCGGTTGACCAAGAGAGAGGTCTTTCCCGTCCCGGCACCCGCCGTGACGACAACATTCTGATCAAAGGTGGTTGCGGCCAGGTCGCGCTCGTTCTGGTCACTTAATAGAACCGTCATCTGGATCTATCCATTTTCAACTTAGGATTAGATGGTTTTTTCTTCGAAATCTTTACTGTGCGAAGTGCCTGATGCTCCTGCGTCAGCGGGTCCTGAACGGCCCGCCGCTTTGACTGAAGATGGTTCATTCGGCAGATCGTCGACAGATCACAGTAATCACAATGGCTTCCGGGAAGAATAAAAAATCGGCCCTCCTGGATGCCCTTCAATAAGAGAGTAAATGTATTTTTTAACATCCCACCCACTTCCCCCTCCCACCCGTTCGCCGGGAATTTACTCACGACAATGGGACCCTTGTCCCAGTTCGGGGCAAGAAAATAGAATGCCGCCTCAGCGGGAAAGTCAGCTTTGCTAATCTCCTGCTCGGCGGCATATCGCTTTGCAAGGAGAAGATAGAGGGGGGGCTGGAGGCGCTGTCCACGGACCGCGGCCTGCATCAGATTTTTATCCTGGGTGCTTTGATTTTTCCCTGTCTTGTATTTATAGTCGATGACACGATAGCGCTTTTTCTCTTCGTGATAATCAATCCGATCGATCCGGCCCTGTATATCCATCTCCCCGATGAAGTCCGGGATGTTCGGCCACACTCCTTCCAGTCGCCCTTCGCATTTGACCTCCAGGGCGATGGGTGCATCACCAGATTGAGAAAGATGAGATCGGTCATACTGGATCACTTCTTCGATCAGGTCCACGATACGCTCTTTCAGGTCTTCCCAGACGACCGGATAACTGACCGGATTGTCCTGCTCATATTTGGAGAATATTTTTCGGCTGAGCCCCTCTATTGTATCTCGAACCTCCCGGATATCTCGGCAGTCCATGTCTGTAGATTTTTTCTTAAAATAGACCTGCGCCATCAACGCCTCGTAGACCTGCTTCAGGATGGCGTGGCACAGCTCGCCTGTATCCGCCGGCTCGAGACCAGCGCTTTCCTCGGGCCGATCCAGGAGGCGAAGCCCCAGAATCTTTGTTCCGAAATACTGGAAGGGGCATTCGGCGTAGTGCTCCAGCGCCGTTGGTGACACCCCCTTTTTTTGAACGGATTTCCAATGATCAGGGAGCGGGCCAACCATCCCGTCGTATGAACACAGCAGTTCTTCATCTTCAAGGATTTTCAATGTCTGAAGACCGTGAACGTAAAGTGTTTGGGACAAGGGGAGCTGTACAAAAAGAGGGCCAGGGTCTTGAGACGTCATGGCCAACTGCAGGGAAAGCTCCTGGGGCGTGTGCAGATCCGCCCGCTCAAAGGGCACAACCTCCCGCTTTTCTAAAAGGCCACGAGGTATGACGCGCTCTCTTACGCGGCCTGTTTCTCCAAGCCCTTTTCGAAGTTCGTCCAGATACCATGAGGGGGCAAGAGGCTTTCCCTGCTCATCTGAACGTTGGTAGAGGCAATAAAGCCGCTCTCCTGCAGCACCGACCAGAAGGCTGAAAAGGAGTTTTTCTTCATCATAGCCCGCCAGTTTCTCCCCGACTTTGTATCCTAAAGTTGCATCCATTGTGCGGCGGTGGCCGTCTCTCAGGAAGGCATCCTCCCGGATGGTCCGGGGAAAAATTCCCTCGTTGATGCCAAGAAGAAAAAGAACCTTGAAATGAAGACCACGCGCCGCCATCGCATCCATCACCGACACTCCGGAAATATTTTGGTCGGCTATCGCAATGGAGCTTCGCTCCAGCCAACGGGTGAAGGTCTCGATAAAATGTTGCATTGAAATCGGAGAAATGACCGCGTCCAGAGCAGCAAGGTTTTCCAGGGTATCCAAGATCACTTCACAGATATCATCTTCTTTGTTCCATTCGCTTCCTTTAGTGCCTTCGGTTCTCTGCTCTTCGACGGCGGAAATGTTGAGATATTTTTTGAAGAGCCGCTTCCAATGCTCCGCATAGTCTGACCATTCGGCCCTGGCGGGAAGATCACTCAGATTCTGTTGCAAACGGGTGAAAACCTCCCATAGGCAGCGTGCCTGTTTGTACTGAACCAATCGCTCGGCATTATTTCCCTTATCCCTGTCCTTGCCCTGGCCCCTCCTTTCCTCCCGTTCAATAAATTGTTTCAGGCGTTTCCACTTGTCCATTCCGCGGGTCACCCCGATGCGCCGGGTCAAACTCTCCCAGAGATCCGGCCGAGGGACAATCCCTTCCGGACAAACCTCTCCGGTATTTAGGTAAGGGGAAGAAAGAAGATCAATCACCTCGCTACGAATATAATCCTTGCTTGAAAGACCGGTGAGAAGGAGGACGGCCTTGGCCAGGGGGTGACGGACGACCGGTTCCTGGGCCGAACTTGAAACGGGAATTCCGTGGTCTGTAAAAATCTCCATGATGGGCCTTGCGTAGGCCGACAGGTTCCGGGCCACGATGCCGATATCCCCGAAAGAGATCCCTTCATCCGAGACAAGTCTCAAAATCTCCTTGGCCACCGTTAGGGTTTCATCCCGCTCCCCAGAACAAGAGATGATGGTACAGGAAGCGCCGGTTGTTTGGGCTTCCGCAAATTCTTCCGAGACCTCCTCAGAGAAGAGATGGTCACAGATTGAACCCGAATCTGGCTGCAATTGAAGCAAATCGGTGACCTGTGCTGGATCGCTTACGAGCGTCTGGACAGATCGATCGTAAAACCGCTGGGCAAAGACCCAGCCGGGATGTCCTTGCAAGAGGGGAAAGAAAAGAGTCGTCGCATAGTGCCTCGCCACCGACTGAAACTGCTCGGTCTGGACCTGGGTCAGGTCGTAAAATCCATAATGGAAGATATGATGAAACTTCTTTAGAAACCGGGAGGCCGGTATCTGATCCATCACCATGTTATCAAGGTCGGTGTAATCCCGTATCGACCAAGTCTTACAATGCTCTTGAAAATCAAGAGAAAGCCTCAACAGGGGGCTTAGCTCTGCAATCGCCCCCGTTCCAAAGTGGCCCTCCTTCACGGCCTGAATGACCATATCAGGAGAAACCAGGCCGTCCTTCAGATCTCGGAGGGTCTGCCACAAAGCAGCACATCCCCCTTCCATTTCATCGAGTCCCGAAAATGGGGAACCGGCAGCATAGTCCTTCCGTATCAGACTTCGCAAGCTCTCTTCAAGAAAGAGGTCCTCACGCAACTCCGGTTCAGAGGATCCGTACTGCTCTTCGTAAAGTTGTCGGGAAAGTTGATGAAAGGTAAGGATCTGGAAATTTATGAGATCAAGACCGTGGTCTAGGACGAGGAGAGTCTTCAGCCGCCGCCGAATTGCATCAGAAGGAACCAGAACAAGCAACGGAACAAGCCGATCCGAAGACTTGTACCGCCGTACTTCATCGACGAAGGCGTCTTCTAAATATGGGTGAAAGGGTCCTAAGAATACTTGCATTTTTGATCACACTCCTGCACCCTGACAACTGCACCCTATCTTTATTTACTTATCTATTTGGAACATCTTTTCGCAATATTCGCAATTGTACAAGCGATCATCTATATGTTTCACCGTATTACGCCTCCCGCAAAAGGAACATTTCGGAATGCTAGGATCAACCTCTTTCTTTTTCTTATTTTTCTTCATGGTGAGGCTCCTTTAAGATTGGTTATTAAAACAAAGGGTAGTCACCTGATTCAGATCATCACTTTCGGCAAGGATCGCAAAGGTCACCTTCTTGCTTAGCTCACACAAGACGTTCTCGCTCTTCCTCCGCCTTCCTCTCAATGCTCTTGATCAAATGGATGCCCTTCCTTCCGTTACCGCCTTTACGGTCAGCTTCTTAATTTTCTCAAAACGCGCCGCTTCTCCGCTATTTCACGGGGAACAAAGCGTCAGCCGATTTCCTCAACGTCCTTGAGAATTCCGGACTGAACGGTTTTGTATTCTCCTGGTTTCATCAAAAGCCTTTCAAACGAAGTGTCCGCTGAATCTGATCGCCCACAAAAACCGAGACACCTGCTTCTTCGGCATAATCTTTCCAGCGGGATACCGTTTCCCGTACCTCGTTAAGAATGGACTCTGCTCGCCCGCGCTTCATCGAGGCGGCCTTCCCGCAGGCCTTGAAATCATCCAGGGTAAAGTCATCTCGCTTGCCGTTCAGGGTCATCTGGTGGCTGGCCGTCCAGCGACCTTCAGGGTTATAGCTGTAGGTCATATCAAAAGCGGGCGAAAGTAACCAATTTCCTGACTTGTCCATCAGGAAGGCGATGTTTTTGACATGGTCGTCCTGATTACGGGCCACGATGTTAAACACCATGCGTCGAAACTGTTCCTCAATCACGCGCATGGGCAAGTCCAACTGCCGAATCACCAGCAGCGCCTGTTCATAGCTGTAGGCGCCCGCCATATTGAAATCGTAATGGGCCAGCGCACAGAGTGATTGCATGTGAAGTTTTTCCCCACCGGCCAGACGATCAAAACGCCGCGTCATAAAATGTCGCCGACCATTTTCCTCAAACAGCCGGCATTCATTCATATCAATGCCGCAGTCCTTCGCCATTCTGTAATAGGCGTATTCAACCACACCGTAACCTTGCGGGGCTTCAAGTTCCTTGTCCCGATTCCCCCTGACCCCGTCAAACTTAAGCAGCCAGCATTCAAAGCCCTCACCTGCCGGACCCCGGCCGGAACACACTTCATTGGTCGATGGATTCCATGCAATCACGGCCTTGGCCCGAGCGCCACCGGCCGAGGTGCCGACCCGCAGGATATCGGTCAGGGCCTGTTCCTTCTTTTCATCGGCGAAGGAAGCCCTAAGGTTATTGCGATGGGTGAGGATTTCCGACGCGAGTTCAACCAGCTTGTCAATCTGTATCCGGTTTACCTTCCAGGCTTTCGGTCCAATCGCGGGCACAAATTCCAGCGCCCCCATGCCCCGCTCACCTGTATAGCAAAGCCGCTCGACCGCATTGAACGATTCCGGCTTTCGGCCTTGGGTGGCCAGCCAGACATCAATCAGCGCATGGCCGAACTTGTCCGGGAGTGAGTCGGCCAGCAGGCCGGGCAATCCATAGTAGGTCTTGCGGGAGAGTTCGGGAAAGGTAAAAACACGGCTGGATAGCAGCATCATCAGCGGCGAAATCTCGATGCCACTTTTGGCAAAGGCCGGATCGTACTCGAAGGCCGCGACTTCATCCTCATCGTCCAGGGATACCGCGCCAATCGACCGACCCCAGAGCCTGACCTCGGCAACCGTGTTCATGACACGTCACCCCAGGTCCAGGGTTTATCTGAGCGATCCGAAGGGCGGCGGGACGAAGCGCGTTTACGCACCTTTCCTTTTCTCTTGAGCAAATCCATCGGTCTTGGCCCGGCCTCCGGAATCATACGATCCAGACCCGGCAACAGATCCAGCACCCGAAAAATCCGGATCAGAGTCGACATCTGCACAGAGAACCCGGCCTCAAGTCGCTCTACCGTCCGCTTGGCAATACCCGCCTGCTCGGCCACGTCCGCCTGGGTATATTGAAGATCAAGTCGGCGGCACACAACACGCTGGCCAATTTCGGCAAGAATGGCCTCATCTGAGAGAGGTTTTGATATCGTCATACATGACGATATCTACCAGATATTTTCTGTAAAGTCAAATCGTCTAAAGTAACGATTTGCTGTAATTAAACACTATTATTCGTAAATAATAACGAATAATAAATTAATAATTAGGCACTACTAATTGTTTTAATTGTTCTGATGAATTTTTCTTTTCTGATTTTCATTTCTAATTCAAGATTCAATCAAAGCAATTTTGTGTTCTCCAGGTGTTGGGCTGTACCCTTGCTTTATGTCACAGCCTTGACTGCCTTACGCCTCTGCTTGATTCCATCAACAAGAATCTTTAATTTTCTAATGTCATCAGCTAAATTCTTTGCCGAAGGAACTGGTGCTGCCTTTTCAGAAGAAGGGTCATGAGAAGTAACCACGTCGCTACAACGTTTGTGTAGCTTATCAATCGCTTCGAACTCCGAGGGTTCAAAACCGACTACTTCTACCAAGTTGCTCACTCGTATCCAGTCTCGGTAGCGCTTCATGACACCATTAAAAACTACATCCTGAATCACTCGCTCTAGAGTTGCTCTAAGTCGGTCATATTGTTGCCGCATCTTAGCCCTTTCCGATTCTCCGGGATATACTGGCCAAGTCTTGGCAAGTTTGCTCTGCTCCTGTTCAAGGACATCGATTCGTTCTTTGTAGCCTTGGTGATCCCAAGGAAGCCCGCCATTGACCTGCCCTGGAAAATTCCCGAACCATTCTAAAAACAGCATTGAATTGGGCAAACCAATCTCATCAATCTCATCACACAATTGGCCTAGGAACGAAGTGTCATGAGTAAATATGATTACCTGACGGCGAATCGCTTCATCAACTAAGCGCTTTGCTACGTCCCTTCTCCTCCAGTGATCCAGAGATGAGACCGGATCGTCAAATACGATTCCACACGTGTGATTTGCCAGCGAAAGCTCCGCTAAGAATGCGCCTAAAGCAATTGCACGTTGCTCTCCCTCACTGAGTATTTCATCGAGCTTCTTGGTCGTTGGCAAATCCAATAGCAACTGGTGAAACATTTTACCTCGCTCGTTTCGCTCTCTGAGTTTTGTTTTGATATGCTCAATTCCTAGCGCTTTGAATTCTCGATCCAAAGCTTTCTTCAACTCCTTGGTGACAGCTTTGCTGGCAAATTCTTTTGATTTATCAGATATCGGTTTTGTTCTCAGGCTCGGCTTGCACTTCTCAAGCGTGGCTTTGTCTTTCATACGTTGCAGAAGAGCTAGAACAGCATCCAAGCTTTTGGAAAGATTTTGCCGCGCAACGAGTTCGTCTCTCACAATGGTCAGTTCCTTTTTCCGTTCTTTGTCTGCGGCTCGGGCGAATGTGCGCGATACTCTCAATTGGCTCGCGGCGAGAGCACGAATTTTCTTGTGGGGGTTCTCAGGGACTTTGAAGACCGTACACCAATCGTGCGAAATAAGGGAGACAAGCATAGATTTTCTCCGCGTTTCGATATTTTCCTCAAAAACCTCAAGGATGGGAGGTAGCGACGCATCCAAAAACCTGATCTCCTCCGTAACGGTAGCATCCAGCCCTATTCTCAGGCCGACATTCTCAATTTTCTACTTCGCTTTTTCGAGTTTCTGTCTCTCCTCTTTAGCGGTCTTAGCAACCTCGGTTGAGTACTTTCTTGCGGCATCAAAAAGAGTCTTCCAGAGCTTTGAGTCGCGAAGCAGATAGGCTCAGTTCCTTCGCTTTTACCGTTGGATCTGGTTCGTTTAGTGCTTTATTCAGTTCAGTAACTCTATTTGTATCTACTTTAGATAGAGTTCCGAGGGCATTGATTGTCGCCTTGTCAGATTTGGCAGTTAGGCCAAGAATCTGTTTGCCGACTTCCGTTTCGTCTTTGAGATGATCGAATGGCTGAAGATCGATATCAATCGCTGCGATCTCTGCATCCAGTCGTCGAGTAAGCTCAGGCAACACCTTGTTTGCAAGGTTCTCAACGATATCAAGACCATATGGTAGATAGGCAACGTCATGCTCGGCAGTGAGATATGACCTTGCACAACGAGAATCAAAGACTGCAACCATCGAAAGCTTCTCAGGGGGAACATCGTCTCGGGACCAAAACACTTCCTCTGACACTCCATCGATCTCTATGTCGAACTTTGCCGTAGGAACAGCGCCTACGGCTGCTGGGTCGGTTGCATCAGGATGCACTTGCTCCGACTGGTCGCGGGCCCGGCACGCACTTTTCATGACACGGGCGTAGCCAGATTTCCCTGAACCATTCCCTCCATAGATAACTGTCATTCCAGATGCGGAAAAGGGCAGTGTTTGGCCCAGTGCAATGTGATTTACATTCGTCAATTCTCGCATCGATCTAAGGATCACGGTCTCTCCAGGCTTGATCTCAGAAGAAAGATGATCTTCGGCTAAGGGATGACCCTTTAGTTCTCCCGTGTCAGATAGGTTATGTTCTGCTTTTAGCAAAGCATAGAGTTCCGCGTAATCCTCGTCAGATAGACTTTCTTTCTGAAGAAGGCGCCGCGTCGCATCGCGTTGCCATTCAGGGAGTGTCTCGGTCCATTTCAGGATGTCGGTAAGAAGTTTCATAACATCAGTTCTGCAGGTTCCCTGACTCCAACTCATGAACAGGAATTGACGCAGTCATCAGTTCGTGAAGCAGGGTTCGGAAGCCGACCGCTCTGGCCATGCGTTGATCTCGTCATCGAAGTCATTACATAGCCACTTGGTAAAGATCAGCGGCAGGATGCCTTATACTTCGGCGCGTCCTTGGCCCCGTGAATGGAACAAGCGGCATCCCAAATCCAGGATTCGAGAGATTTTGAATTTCCGTTCTGTTGCGGCATAATCTGGGCTCACCCCGATTCAAGTTTCTCCATACTAACGAATCAATCTTCAAAAATCCAATGCCAGGATCAGGGAAAAACCAAGCCTCTCAGAATATTATGATCTCAAGCAGAGAACTTAAATGTTTGAAGGGGAACATGTGCCCAATTCTCGTTCAAAGAGGGGGTGAATACCCCGTCTTCATCGCGGCGATGACAATTCTTGCGCAGGCCTCGGCGTCTGAGAGGGGATCGTGATGTTTGAGTTGAATGCCGAGATGATCACAGACATTGGGTAATTTGGTCGGGTAAGGCCCCCATACTTTTCGTGAGAGTTTTACGGTGCAGACGAAACGAGGGTCCGGCCGGTCCAGGCCGGCGATCTTGCAGGACGCATACAGCACGCCTTGATCAAACCGGGCATTGTGCGCTGCAATAAAATCAACGCCAGTGAGCATATCACGGATGACCGGCCACAACTCCTTGAAGGTCGGTTCACGGGCAACCTGCACCCAGTCGATTCCATGAATATAGGTGAAGACAAAAGATGGCCTGGGAGGCCGGATCAGGAAGCGTTCTTTTTTTACAATTTGATCCCCAACGACCTTCACAAGCCCAACAGCACAGGCACTGTCCGCTTCGTAGTCTGCTGTCTCGAAGTCGATCGCAGTGAAACACGAAGGCGTGGGGTTTGGTCGGTCAAGTTGCATGTATATCCCTAATTCCGCGATTTCGGAATTAGAAACCGTCGATTCGCCTGAAATTACTGCGTAATCGGCCAACGGTCTCCTCACCGTTCGAGTAAGTACGCCTCGGTCGCCCTTATGGCCTCTGGCCTTGTCTTTCAGACGACTTGACGGTTTAACCCAAGATCTAATCGCCGATCTTGGGTATATCGCACGACTCCATGATTATTAAAGATCAAATTGAGAATTTACTTCTCGACACATCCGATGCAACGCGTATTTGTTGGGTCGGCGGAAAGCCGACGCGCACCTATTTCTTCGCCGCAGATAAAGCAGTCGCCGTACTCGCCTGACCCAATCCGGCGCAAGGCTCCTCCAATCTTCAAGAGCCGACTCTGACGTCGTCTGGTCACCTCCAATGCCATTTGCTGGGCCTGCATCGCATCCATGCGGGAAAGCCTGCCGACACTGCTCTGATCCAACTCTACAGGCTTGCTCGTCTTCTTGAATGCTTCCTCCAGCTCTTGAAGCTCTGACCGGAGGCAAAGCAGTTTTTTCCTAATTTGTTCAATCTCTCGGTCGTTCATCAGTCGCTATTTCTCTTGTTGTCAAACAACGGACTCCCCCATTGAAATAGGGCCATTATAATGATTTTTCATAGAGGATGAAAGTTAGAATCCAGAACGATTGGGCAGGGGAAGAGATTTTCCACTTGATTCGGAAGGCAGAACCTTGACGGTCACATTTAGGTCAACACGGGCTATGCCGCCACATTGAGTGTCATTTTATTCTTGTAGTTTTTGGTCACTTCTTGAATCGACGTGTTTCTTAAATCAATTTTATTCACAGAAACATAGGTGAAAAAATCTTTCAGATCATCTGATGAAAGACCGCAATTATCGGGGATTGGATTTTTTCCGACTTCTTTCTTCACTCTGTCGCAAGCTTCGACAATCTCTTTACTGCCTTCCAAGTCAAGGATACTGGACATGGACAGTCGATGAAGAAGGCTGGCAGCGTCACGAGGGCCATCTATCGTTTGCATGACAACACGGTTGATTCTATTTTCGCTCTTCTTGTTTTTTTTAATATAGTACAGCCCGGATAGAAATGCGAAAAGTGGTATCCCAAGACCAAAAAGTAAAAACACGGCGATCGGTATACTCATAGACCTCGTCCCTATATAACCCAAGATCGGCGATTGGATCTTGGGATAAACCGTCAAGTCGTCTGGAGGACAAGGCCAGAGGACACAAGGGCGACCGAAGCGTACTCACCCGTACGGTGAGGAGGCCGTTGACCGATAACGCAGTCATTTCAGGCGACTCGGCGGTTTCTAATTTCGAAATCGCGGAATTAGGGGATAAACGGGTTCTTGCTACACAGCATAATATGAGTTTACCATATCACTTCACGTAGACGCTCGCCCTCACTCTCCAGGACCGGCGTATTGGATCTTAGGCACTCCAGAGGGGGCAAGGTGTTCCTCCCCTAAATTCTAAAACAATGATTTCGGAGAGGAATCATATTCTACGATGGCAGGGTGGGAGAGGCGATGTACGAAGAAAGGTTCACGGAAGAATTTATTAAAAGGGCCTCCTAACCCCTCTGGCTATTTGCGGTAGAGATCAGTTTTGACTTAGTCTGAAGATGTATTTCCAGATCTAAACTTCAATCGGTTCTGCATTTGAACGAATCCCCGTCTCCTCGCTCTTTGCCGCTTCTACAAATCTCTGTACAAGCTCAACCTGGATTTTCCTGATGACCTGAAACTCAAATTGGCTTTCGTGGTTGTTCTGAGAAAATTTCTCTAAGAAATGCTCTAGAAAACGATTTACATGCCCCGTAAGGGTTGCGGATTCAGCAGGAGAATTCACAACAACCTCTTCCATCTTTTGAACAAGTTCTCCCAGCTCGGCCGTCAGGGTTGACTTGGACTCCGGACCGCCCAAGAGGTCGGCCGATTCTTGGGGAAGTCCAGCCTCTTCAATGGGTGCGGGGCTTGGGGGTGTCAGAACTTGTGTCGATGCCGTTTGAACCGATGCACTGCGGTCATATTGCAGGCAGACATCAAAACCCGAGATTGTCTCCAATCCATTGAGTTTAGACACCCTTTTTATGGCATGATCTGTTCTACCCGAAAAGAAATCGTAGGACAGTTTTTTGACGGTCTTCAGGGCCTTTACAATATCTTTCAGTTCCTGTTCATTCAGATCGCCTTCGACCGTAAGTTCTAGGCCGAATTCCTGATTCAAATAAAAAGCCTCTGCAGAGGTCTCAGAAACTGCCCCATTAATAAGGCCTTGGCTGTTATATGTTGCGAAACCAACATCCAGGCTTGCAGACGAAGACAATGTGACCTTATCTCCCTCTTGTGTAAACAGGGTAATCTCCGACCTTTTCTGTACTTGAAGCGTGTACTGAGAAGATTGCGTCTTACTCAGAGTCCCTGGATCTCCGCTGGGTAAGGTCAAAGGAGAAAAGAGATCGGGTCGGGTATTCGAAATTGTTTGCATCTTGCCCCTCCGTTAACAGTCCGTCGAATGATTCCATTCCACTGGTGATTGCTATTGTTATCGGATGGTCGGGACAAAGACTTTAGTTTTTATACGAACACATATAGCGAGCATGATCCGGTACGATGCGTAAAACCACTTTTTTACTCTTTCGCGACCCCGCCATATTGAATTCCAGCAATATCGGAAATGGACTTTTTCCATGATGTGATGTCATTCGGGTTAAACTCACGGAGATGTCTGTGTCCGCAAGCGCGTGCCATAATCTGCATGAGTTCTACCGATGCTCTCAGAAAACGGGCAAGGCGTTCTGCAGCCACATCAACTTGAAGTCTTGCCCGGAGTTCTTCCTTTTGTGTTGCAACCCCTGCGGGGCAATTGTTCGTGTTGCAAATGCGCGCTCCGACACAGCCGATTGCCTGCATAGCACTATTGGCGAGCGCAATGCCATCCGCACCGAGGCACAAGGCCTTAATGAAATCAGCCGGGGTACGAATACCCCCCGTAATGATGAGCGTTACGTCTTCGCGATTGCACTTGTGAAGATGACGCCGCGCACGGGCGAGCGCCGGGATCGTCGGGACAGAAATGTTGTCGCGAAACAGCAGCGGTGCCGCGCCGGTACCGCCGCCTCTGCCATCGAGTATAATGTAATCGGCACCCGCCTCTAGCGCAAAGTCGATGTCTTGTTCGATGTGTTGTGCGGACATCTTGAAACCCACAGGGATACCGCCTGAGATTTCTCTCACCCGATCTGCGAAAGTTTTATAATCAGCTGGCGTTTCGAACTCACAGAAAGCGGGAGGGGAGATCGCGGCCTGGCCAACGGGTAGCTTGCGCACAGCGGCGATCTTCTCGGTGACTTTCGCCGCCGGCAAGTGTCCTCCTGTACCCGTCTTTGCCGCCTGTCCCGCCTTAAAATGAAATGCCTGCACGCGCTTCAATAACGCTTCCTCATACCCGAATTTTGCGGAAGCCAGTTCGTAAAAGTAACGCGTATTGGCTTTTTGTTCTTCGGATAACATCCCCCCTTCGCCTGAGCAAATTCCGGTTCCGGCCAACTCGGCCCCGCGCGACATTGCGGTCTTGGCTTCCTCGGAAAGCGCGCCAAAGCTCATGTCGGATATCAATATCGGTATCTCTAGGCGTAGCGGTTTTTGTGCATTTGGGCCAATGACAAGTCCTGTTCCAACCGCCGTGTCTTCGAGCAAAGGCCGATGGTGGAGCTGGGCGGTTAGAATTTGAATGTCCTCCCACAAAGGAAGATCCGTGCGTGGAACACCCATTGCCGCCATTTCGCCGTGATGCCCAAGTTTTTCAAGCCCATCTGCAGCCAGAGCATGGATGAACTCAAGTGCGGGTTCTTCAGCAGTATTCCTTGGCGCGGGCATCCCCGTTTTCGATTTTGGCGGATAGTCTAATTCTTCAACATCTTCCGGCAGAGATTTGTGCGTTCCGTCACAAAAAGGAGCATCCCCGGTCTGCTTGCAAAGACACATCCAGGTTTCCGACTTTTCCTCGACTTTGAAGGGAACCGGAGTAATTCCGGTTCCTGTATGTGAACCGTCACAGAACGGTTGGTTATTTGATTTCCCGCAAGCACACCAATAGTATTCACCGGGATCGAGCTCGACTTTCATTGGCTTGCGGTCTACAACACGTGCTTTTGACATGAGGCCTCCTGCTCATTTTTAGTCTGGTACAAGAACTTGATAGAGCAATTTATAACTACCCAGCAGATCTAGTCAAGGAACGATTTACTACGCAGAAGCGGGACATTTTATCTCCCGAAAAATTCAACCCAGACTTCATCAGAGGTTCCTTAACAAGGGTCGCCTTCCGGTCGCAAATTCCCTAATCGTTTATTTCATACGCGTGGTCGGTCCTCCAAGGGAAGGGACCCATATGCATGTCCAGCATGACTCTCCACACATTTAAAGATAGCCACTCTTTGTACATCGCCCACTCTTTATATTTTGGGAGTTTCACGGTAGTGGGAATCTCCATAAAAAATGTCCCCTTTTTGAACTCCGCAAAGATCGCTCCCTGTATATCTTCGATGAATTCTCGTGTTTGTGTCACTTCCATCTTCGAACCAAAAGCTTCCTTTGCTTGCGAATGGGAGTATATCGCTCTTTCAAATTCCATTTCTTCAATTTCTGCAAGGGTTCGTTTAAATTCCTTGATATTGAAATCAGGGACGATGGAAAACAGAACCCGATTCGGAGTCACCAGGTCCGCGATATAGACCACTTTTTCTTTGGGAAAACGAAATACGGTCATACCCAGGCCATGATTCATTCCCATATAATGCAATTCAATCCTTACCCCACCTAAAGTAATATCCTTCCGGTTTCCCGCCCAACTTTCGTCCGGCAGGACCATGTCCTGATGAGGATTGACCTTCATCCATTCGTAGGCCTCCACATGGGCAATAATTGTGGCCCCTTCATCCCGAAAGACCTTTCCGCCGCCGGAATGATCCCCGTGATTATGACTGTGCAACAGATATCGAATCGGTTTGTCCGTCACTGCTCGAATCGCTATCAGCAGACCTTTGGAATGCGACGTATTCACCGGCTCCACGACGATGACGCCTTCTGGAGTGACCACAAACATCGAAAAATAGCCATTGCCGGGACCATATCTGTAAACGCCCTCCGCCGCTTTTCAGGTATTTTCAACCGCAAAGGCGGAACCCATCATCATCAAAATCGAAACAATGATCCCAAGAACGAACGTGGTGCTTTTTACCTTTAGCATGCCCCCCTCCAATACCCGTTTAATCGTGAATACCGCCTCCGGGGTTCAATGGCGCACCCTCCCAGGCGCGAAGAAATTCCTGTGCCCCTTCGGATGTATGCAGGTAAGAGAAACGCGCAACCTGCCTTCCCAACTCCATGATTCTTCCTTTTAATTCGGTATCGCTGATGTTCCCCTCATCATCAAACATGCCCCATGCCTCTGGGATTGAGGTCTGCTCTGGAATCACCCAGGCGTGAAGTGCTCTCCCGACAACGCGTAGACCATTCAGGGCGTTCAGCGCCCCCAACTTTCCACCGGATACATCTAAAAGTCCGATCATCTTCCCTTCAATTTCGTCAAACCCCATCAGATCGAGGGCATTTTTCAATACCCCACTGAAGCTGCCGTGGTATTCCGGTGTCGCCAGAATGAGCCCCTGCGCCGCGTGGACCTCTTTTCGGAGCCTGAATACGTCTTGGGGGGATATCGACTTTCATCTTCCTTTCCATCACAATGGATAAGCTGGTATTCCCTCAGGTCTATCAACTTCGTGGCAGCGCCAACTTCCTGTGCCCCTTTCAGGGCGATACGCAACGCACTATGAGAATAACTTCCAGGCCTGAGGCTGCCACAGATTCCGACAACCAGAACGCCATCGGAGGGCTCGTTATTTTTTTGAGTCATATAGGATTCCTCTTGTTTAATCTGTGGTTCCCGTAATCCAGGCCTTGGCATTATCAATTTCTTCGAAACTGAAGTGTTTCACTTTGATGCTGGGAAATAATTTATCGCTCATCTTCGTCAATATTTCCAACCAATATTTGTCCGATACAATGGCTTCCATTTCAAAGTCTGAAAAGTGCTGTATCTTTTTGGGAATATTTTTAAACCAGGCTTTCGGTTCCATCACGCCAAAGTTTTTCACTTCAACATAGACACGCAATTTCTGTTCTTTTTCAAGCATCGATTCGATCTTGTCCCAGAATGTTTCGATCTCCTGAAGGGTGATCCCTCCATCGAACTCCATCCCAATAATTCTTCGATCATCAAATATAATCTCTTTCAGCATGGTTTTATTCCACTGTAAGAACCTCTAAAACATGTCCATTCACGTCACAAAAATAGAGACCACGTCCCCCATCATGCTCGTAAATATTCATGTCCTCGCGTTGAGACGGTCTACTTCCGTAAAGGATCTTTTCGTTTTGGATCCGTCCAAAAATTTCATCAAACTCTTTCTCGCTCACCTTGAAGGCATAGTGATGAGAATCAAATTCTTCTTCTTGATCAAAAAGAAAAGTCAAGGTATCATTCACACGAACGGAAACAAAATGGTCGCCCGCCCCTTCATTCTTCAGCCCTAATATTCTTGAGAAAAATGCAGCCGATTTATCCCTGTCATGTGACGGCACGATGGTATGGTTTAATTGAATGCTCATTTATGTCCCCCCTGGTTTAATAGTGTCCATCCAGGGATCAGAGCCCTCCCTGCATATTTTAACCGCTCACGACCGTGGGATGATTGGAGATCCATTTTGGGTCCAAGGGGTACGATTTGGGTGGGATTGATGTCGGTGTGCGTGATGTAATAGTGCCGCTTGATGTGGTCAAAATTCACCGTCTCTGAAATCCGGTCGTGCTGATAAAGGTCCCTCAGATATCCATACAAATTCGGGTAGTCGATAATACGACGGATATTGCATTTAAAATGACCGTGATAGACGGCGTCATACCGGATCAAGGTCGGAAACAGCCGCCAATCTGCTTCGGTAAGCTGGGTTCCCACGAGGTAGCGTTGCCATGAAAGCAATTCTTCCAGTGTGTCGAGGGCCTTGAATAGTCTTTGGACGGCGTTTTCATAGGCCTTCTGTGTCGTCGCGAACCCCGCGCGATAGACCCCGTTATTCACATTGGGATAAACCAGGTCATTCACCTCATCAATCTCAGGACGGAGCCTTTCCGGGTAAAGATCAAGATTGCTGTCCGTAAAGGCATCGAACTCCTGATTCAACATCCGGACAATGTCGTCTTCTGAGTTGTTCACGATACGGCCTCGCTTCTTGTCCCAAAGAACGGGAACCGTCACGCGGGCGTTAAATTTCTTGTCCGATGCCTTGTAGGCCTCGCTCAAATATTGAAACCCGTTGATTGGATCTTCAGAATGCCCTGGACCGTTCCGGAATGCCCAACCCAGTTCGTCACGAATCGGGTCTACAACCGTGACGCCAATGACGCTCTCAAGCCGTTTGAGCGAGCGCACGATCATCGTCCTATGCGCCCAGGGACAGGCGAGGGAGACATAGAGGTGGTAGCGACCGGCCTCGGCAGGATAATAAGAAGTGGAGTCTCCTTTCACCCAATCTCGAAACTGGTCTTTCTGCCTGACAAAATCACCATCCTCACCCTGTTCACTCCGAAAATCCATTTCTGTAAAATCTCCTCGCTATAAAAAATCTTGAAAAACGAATGTCAAAACTCCTCAGGACCCCTCAATCAGTCTTTGCCCAGGAGGCCTTGTCAACCACTTCCTTGAATTTCGTCAGAGGAATTCCCCATTGCCTTTCAAGTGCCGAAATATTGGCGTTGTAGCCTACTTCGTTGAACCAACGGAACATCACGGCAAAATCGTGGCCCAAGGCGGCCTCGGCCTGTTCGTCTGGAAGAAGTTCGTATTCGATCGTGTGACCGATCGACTGGGAGACCATCTTGAGCGCATCAGGAAGGGTCATCTCATCTCCCGCAAGCTCAATGGTCTGGCCAATAAAGTCTTGAGGCCGTATAAAAGCGGCGGCCCCAAACGCCCCGATGTCTCTTAATGAAACCATTTGAAGGGTCCGATCGGGACGAACAGGAAAGGTCAGTTTCTTGTTTTGAATTGCTGGAAGCATCCACGGGGAACCGAAATTTTCCATGAAGAAAACGGGGCGCAGGATCGTCGCCGGGATTCCGACCTTTTTGATATATTCCTCCACCTGCCATTTTGTTTCGAAATGAGGGATACCGGTTTTCTGATCTGCACCTCCTACCGAGGAATAAACCAAATGATCCACACCGGCGGCCTTGGCAGCATCCACCATAGTCAGGCCTTGTTTCACTTCCGCATCCATTCCGGCCTCAAAGGGGGTGGTCACGAGAAAGACTTGTTTTATGCCCTCCAGTGCCTTTTCGAGTGAGGCCTGATCCGTCAGTTCTCCTTCTACCACTTCCGATCCCATCCTCTTTAGCGCTTCTCCTTTGGAGAGATGACGTGTAAGCGACCTTACATTCTTCCCTTGTCCGAGCAAGCTGGTTGCAATGGCATTTCCCTGTTGCCCCGTTGCCCCTGTCACAAGTATCGTCCCATTTGTTTCCATGATGAATCTCCCTCCCTTTTGTGATGAAGTGGATACTATTGTATTTAGCCTGTATATACTCTATAATATGTTTCGCGGATTCAAGTAGTAAGTGCAACAAAAGGGTTTGAATTAAAAAACACCTGATTGGGTGTTTTGAAGTTCAATGTTTTTC